>NZ_CBFIHX010000166.1:0-6029 GCF_965662505.1 Pseudomaricurvus sp.
AGGCTGGTTCAGAGTCAATACCACTCTTCCTGAGCGAGTTGACCCACCGTCTTAACCGCCATCAGCGCGGCTTCAATAAGCGATTTTATTGATATTTTTTAGACTAATTGTTCCTACTCATTGCGGAAACATTGTTTTTTTGTAATATAAAAACTGCTCAATTCCTGTCTCCATAAAAACGGCCAAACAATACGCGAGACTCGTTTACCCCAGTAATATCAGTACGTTGGGAGCACCCGAACACCAGGATGAAAAGCAGACAAAAAAGCAGCGCACCCCAAATAAGGGTTTACCCTTGGATGAGAAGTGCAGATTTGATAGCTTCAGCCCTCCCCTTTAGGTTTAACGGAATAAAGATATAACAGCCGAGGCCGACAGCTTAAACAGCATCAAGAGGTACTCAGGAACCATTACATAAAAGTCAGGGATGCAAAGAAAGGGTGAGTAAAATGTTTAGCAATCTATTCGGGCGTGACGATTCTGTGATGCTCAACAAAAGAATCGAGATTCAATCCGAGTTTATTGATGCCATCAAGCGCTGCAATGCCGTTATTGAATTTAATCCCGACGGCATCATCGAGACTGCCAACGACAACTTCCTTAAGGTTGTCGGCTACCCTTTGGACGGTATTGTTGGAAAACATCACTCCATGTTCTGCGAGTCAGACTATGTGAACTCCCCTCAATACACTCAATTCTGGCAAGATCTCAGAAGCGGTATTCCGCAAACCGGAGAGTTCTCCCGAATAGGCAATGGCGGCGCAAAGGTCTGGCTGCAAGCCAACTACTTCCCGGTAACTCATCAGGGACAAACCGTTCGCGTTATTAAATTCGCCACTGACATCACCCACATGGCCGATCAGCGCAACGAACAAACGGCAATTATAGAATCTCTCAACCGCTCACAGGCGGTGATTGAATTTACTCCCGACGGCCATATTCTCGATGCAAACCAAAACTTCCTGAACACCATGGGCTACACGCTGGCTGAAATCAAAGGCCAGGAACATCGTATGTTTTGCGATGACGTCTTTTATCAGAACAATCCTGACTTCTGGGCCAAATTAAAATCGGGCAAGTACCGATGCGGTCAGTTCTGCCGCCGTAAAAAAGATGGTTCAGAAATCTGGCTGGAAGCCAGCTACAACCCCATCATCAATGTTCACGGGCAGGTGATCAAAGTCATCAAGTTCGCCAGTGATATCACGGCTCAAGTCAGACAAACCGAATCTCTGAAATCCATTACCCAAGCCGTTGAAAGCGCCGCAAGCACAACGGTTAACCGCGCGAACTCAGGCTCTGAAGTCCTGACCTCAGCCGTCGATTCAGCCCATCAAATTTCATCAGCGGTCACCGAATCCGCTCAGTTCGCGGAGCAGCTGGTGGAACAATCCAAGAGTATTAATGACATTGTGGCTACCATCAGTGGTATTGCCGAACAAACGAACTTGCTGGCCCTCAACGCTGCGATTGAAGCCGCTCGCGCCGGAGAATACGGCCGGGGTTTTGCGGTCGTCGCGGATGAGGTTCGACAGCTGGCCAGTCGCGCGCAAACTTCGACGATTGAAATTCGCACTCTGGTGGATACCAACCGTACCCTGACCGAACAAATGACCGAGCAAATGAGTGTGGCCAGCAATCATGCCGAAAATGGTGCAGAACTGGTGCAACAAGCTTCCGCCGTCTTCAGCGAGGTGAAAGATGGCGCCTTGTCACTGAATGATATCATTAGCAAGTAGTGAAGCTTGATGACCCTCTTTCAGCCAATCCACAAATGCCTGATTGGCTTTGGAAATCGTCCGTCCTTTGCGACGGGCGATTCCCAGGTTCACGTAGGTCACCGGCTGTAAAGGCACCGCGAAAATTCCCGGCTCTTGTTCCGCCATCATATTTAAGCCCACCGTCACCCCGTGATGCTGCTTTACCAACTTGGAAATCAGCGGCAGGTAATTAGTCTGCAATCGGATATCCGGAACAACGTCTCGGTCTTCGCAGAGAGCATCAAAACTTTTTCGAATAAAATAATCACGCTCGTACAAAACCATGGACTCACCGGCCAACTCGGCCACATCCACCGACTTGCGTTTGCGAAAAGGGCTGTTACTGCCGACACACAGCATCATGGTCTCAGTCACCAGCGGAACAACCTCCAGACTCTTGTCGTTTTCCAGTGACGTAACCACCCCCAATTCAATGTCATCGTCCAGCAGCAGCTGCTCAATTTTCTGCGTACCGGCCTGTGTCACTGCGGCGGTTAACCCCGGATACAAATCCAGAAACTCCCCCAGTAGCTGTGGCAAAAGATAAGTTCCCGCCATGGCCGGACAGGCCAGATTCAATTCGCCGCGCAACAATCCCTGATAGTCACCAACCGTCTCTTTGAGGTCATCCACCTGACGCAAAATCACCTCCGCCTGCGCCAGCACCGTTTCTCCTTCATGGGTTAGCGTCAACGTCCGCTTATCCCGCACCAACAGCTTTGCCCCCAGCTCTTCCTCCAGCTTGCGCACGGCAATACTGACCGGCGGCTGAGCCATATGCAGTACCTGCGCGGCTTTGGAAAAACTCTTCAGGCGCGCCACCTGGACAAAAATCTCTAACTTGCGCAGATCCATCACGGCCCCATCAAACGTTTCTTCAACACCAAACCCATACAATAATTATATAGATTAAATACACAACATATATTTATTGTTGGAAACAGAAGTTTGCTATGGTTGCTCCAATGACGGGGTATACACCCCAGACAACGAATCGGAGGGCATATGGCCTCAGGCAAGCAGTGGCAAAAAATGAACTGGCAGGATCCTTTCCTGCTGGAACAACAACTGACCGATGACCAGCGGCTGGTGAGAGATACCGCCCGCCAATACGCGCAGGAAAAGCTGCTGCCGCGGGTACAGCAGGCCTTTCGCGATGAACACACCGATCCGGCGATCTTCCGGGAAATGGGGGAGCTGGGGCTGCTGGGGTCCACCATTGAAGGCTATGGCTGCCCGGGCGTCGATTACATCAGTTACGGCCTGATTGCCCGCGAAGTGGAAGCCGTCGATTCCGGCTATCGCTCCATGATGAGCGTGCAGTCCTCTCTGGTGATGTACCCCATTTACGCCTATGGCACCGAAGCCCAACGGGAAAAGTATCTGCCAAAACTGGCCAGCGGTGAACACATTGGCTGCTTCGGCCTTACCGAACCAGATCACGGTTCCGACCCCGGCAGCATGGTCACCCGCGCCAGAAGCGTCGAAGGCGGCTACCAGCTGACCGGCGCCAAAATGTGGATCAGCAACAGCCCTATTGCCGATGTGTTTGTGGTGTGGGCGAAAACCGACGACGATATCATTCGCGGTTTTATTCTGGAAAAAGGCATGCCGGGTTTAAGCGCGCCCAAAATCGAGGGCAAACTGGCTCTGCGTGCCTCCATCACCGGTGAAATCGTGATGGACAATGTGTTTGTCTCCCAAGGCCAATTACTGCCCAACGTGCAGGGTTTGAAAGGCCCATTTGGTTGCTTGAACAATGCCCGCTACGGCATTGCCTGGGGGGCGCTGGGCGCAGCCGAAACCTGCTGGCACTCCGCCCGCAACTACACTCTGGAGCGCAAACAATTTGGACGTCCTCTGGCCGCCAACCAATTGATTCAGTTAAAACTGGCCAATATGCAAACGGACATCAGCCTCGGCCTGCAAGGCTGCCTGCGCGCGGGCGAGCTGATGGACAGCGGCAATATCTCTCCGGAGTTGATCTCACTGATCAAGCGCAACTCTTGCGGAAAAGCGCTGGAGATTGCTCGCATGTCCCGCGACATGCACGGCGGCAATGGCATCTCCGACGAGTATCCGGTGATGCGTCATATGGTGAATCTGGAAGTGGTCAACACCTACGAAGGCACTCACGATGTCCACGGATTGATTCTGGGACGCACCCAAACCGACATCGCTGCGTTTTAACCATCCCCCTCACAAACGTGGCCTCGAACAGCTTCGGCACGATACAATGCGCGATCCCTTCGCGCCTTGTATTCAGTGCCAGACTATGACGACAGCCACCGTTCGAAAATCCATCTACGTTGCCTACACCGGCGGCACCATCGGCATGAAGCCCTCTTCTCAGGGGTATGTTCCTGCAGAAGACTTTCTCAGTGCTCACCTGCAATCCATGCCGGAGTTTCAACGGCCCGAACTGCCCCTCTTTACCCTGAAGGAATACCACCCGCTGATTGATTCAGCCAACATGGGGCCAACCGACTGGCAGGTGATTGCCGATGACATCGCCGCGAACTATGACCAGTACGATGGCTTCGTGGTGCTGCACGGTACCGACACTATGGCCTACACCGCCTCGGCACTGTCGTTCATGCTGGAAAATTTGGCCAAGCCCGTCATCGTCACCGGTTCGCAGATCCCGCTGGCGCAGCTGCGCTCCGACGGGCACGCCAACTTGTTGAACTCACTCTACATCGCCGCCAACTACCCCATCGCTGAAGTCGGTTTATTTTTTAACAACCGATTATTCCGAGGCAACCGCAGCGTCAAAACCCACGCCGATGGTTTCAACGCCTTCGAGTCACCTAACTTCGGGCCGTTACTGGAAGCGGGTATTGATATCACCCTGATCAACGGCAAGCTTGCGGGTTCGACACCCAGCTCCGAGCCATTGCGGGTACAAAAGATTCAACCCCAGACCATTGGCGTGGTGACACTCTACCCAGGCATTTCCGAAACGTTGATTGACAACCTGCTACAACAATCCCTGGCAGCGTGCATCCTGCAAAGCTTTGGTGTGGGTAACGCGCCGCAGAGCGAGGCGTTTTTACGACCACTGAAAGCGGCAACAGACAGAGGCACTCTCATTATCAATTGCACGCAATGCTTGCAGGGAAGAGTCAATATGGAAGGTTACGCCACAGGCAATGCCCTGGCTCAGGCTGGCGTGATCAGTGGTGGAGACATGACCATCGAAGCCACCCTCACCAAGCTGCATTATCTGCTGAGTCAGGATGGCCCCAAAGATCAGATCAGAGCCTTGATGACTCAGAATCTTCGGGGCGAGTTAAGTGATTAGGGTCTGCTGAGCCTAATTTTACTTCTGGTTAGCTTCAGCTCTGAAACGTTTTACTTCTGCTTATCTCTTTCAAAATGTTCCCAGTACTCCGCCACACTCTGCTTCATGTCTTTGCGCAGCAGCATAATGCCCAACAGGTTGGGCATCGTCATTAACACCAGGGTTACCGCGGTCAGGTTCCAGATTAGTGTGGTGTCTGAAAACGATGCCCAGAAAAATCCCGCCACATAACACACACGATACGGCATCACCCCTTTCTGCCCCACCAGGTAAATCATCGCCCGATCCCCGTAGTAGGACCAGGCAATGGTGGTGGAAAATGCAAACAGTAACAAACCAATGGCGACAATGTACTGACCGTACTGACCGAAGAAGCCTTTGGTGAACGCCAGCGTGGTCAGCTCCGCCGAGTGCACTAACGACTTGCCCGTCATGGTGACGTTTTGATTTTCAAGCTGCCCATCCACCACTTCCAACACACCGGTAAAGGGATGGTCGCCCCCCACACTGTAGCGCACATGCTCCGCCACCGAGCGCGAACTTAACACCGTGTAATTTAGATCGTCGGCCACCCCGCCCACGACATTGATGGCACCGGTGTAAGGCTCTATAGAGTGCTCTCCACGATTCAGGTAGTGAAATAATTCTTCCCGATCAGCGGCATCTTTGTCACTGTAGTCGCCCAACACAAAGGTGGTGTCGGCTCGCTGAAAGTGCGTTTCGTGCTTTTCTGTCCACACACCGGACGACAGAATCACCAGCCCGGTCAAGGTGCAGATGATGATGGTGTCGATAAACGGCTCCAGAATGGACACCATGCCCTCAGACACAGGCTCTTCCGTTTTCGCCGAAGCGTGAGCGATGGGAGCAGAACCCTGACCAGCTTCGTTGGAGAACAAACCACGGTTTACGCCACGATTAAAGGCATACGCAAAACTGGCGCCCAGAAAACCGCCCGCAGCGGC
>NZ_CBFIHX010000167.1:0-5974 GCF_965662505.1 Pseudomaricurvus sp.
GATAAAATCAAAATTAATGTGGAAGAGCGCCGTTTTATGGGACGGGGCGACAAGTAAGTTGGATTCTTGTTTATTGATTTCCCTTACAGCCAGTCTGTGAAAGCCGTTGATGAACCTGTCGCGGCAGGGGTGTTGATCACTCAGCTGAGGGATGTGTGTTTATGTGGATGATTTATCTGGCAACCCTACTGATTGCTATGGTCACATTGTTGCCATTATCCCGAAGTGCTCACTGGATGATTCGCGGACTGGATTTTCCGCGCCTGCAGTTTGCGGTTTTCGCGGCATTGCTGTTGATGGCGCAGTGTGTGTGGCTGGATTTGGAACAGGCCACAAGCTGGGGCTGGATTGCGGTTGTGACGCTCTGCTTAAGTTATCAGCTGTGGTGGATTCTGCCCTACACTCGATTCTGGACGAGAGAGGTTCGCACGGCACAGAGCGGTCAGTCAGAGCGTCAGTTAAGCATCATGACCTCGAATGTGCTGACGCCGAATCGTAACTCGGAGGCTCTGCTAAGTCTGGTCAAACAGCATCAGCCGGACGTGCTGGTGACGCTGGAATCTGATCAGTGGTGGCAGGACCAGCTGGATGTACTGGAAGATTCCATGCCTTACACCATGAAATGTCCGTTAGACAATCTTTACGGTATGCATGTGTATTCACGTCTACCGCTGGAAGATGCCGAGACGGCGTTTCTGGTGGAGGATAACGTACCCTCCATGCATGCACAGATGACGTTGCGCAGCGGTGACAGCGTGCGCATACATTTCCTGCATCCCGCGCCCCCGAGTCCAACGGAGAATCCGGAATCTTCAGAGCGCGATGCCGAGTTGGTGATGGTGGCCCGCAGTATTGCCGACAGTGATCAGCCGATGATCCTGACCGGCGATTTGAACGACGTGGCCTGGTCGCCAACCACGCGTCTTTTCCGAAAGCTCAGTGGAATGCTGGATCCACGCATTGGGCGTGGGATGTTCAATACCTTCCATGCCGATTACCCGTTTTGCCGATGGCCTCTCGATCATTTGTTTCACACTGAACACTTTTCTGTGTCGTCGATAGAACGCTTGCCTACCATCGGCTCCGATCATTTCCCGCTGTTGGCAAACCTGGTGTTTACGCCGATTAAAGGCAGGAAGCAGGATGGTATCGAAGCTGATCAGGATGATCGCTCCTGGGCTCAGTCAATTCTGGATGAGCAGAACGTAACGGTTGCGGATGTCCCGAAGCCGGGACATTGATGGTTTTCAGTTTTAACCAATCCCCAGGGCCGCAGGATGAACGCCGGCACTGAGAACGCCCCAGTGTCTGCCTCGCACATACAGAGGAATGTACATCACGATCACCACCATATCGGAGCCCGGTATCACAAATGTGCCCATGCTCAGGTAGGTGCATTTGCGCAGGTTTTCCAGTTCCTGTTCGGAGACTGGAATCCGCTGGTGGGTACTGCGTGCTGTATCCACTTCAGGGTCGCCGGTCATGGGTTGTGAACTGACGGTGCGGGCTACCGCGAAGTAGCCGTTGATGTCCGTCGGAGCGACATAGACGATGCCGTCTTTGCCGCCTTGGTCCCAGGCGTCCAGCATGGGACGCACCTTGTCGGCAAAAGGTTCTGCCCAGCTCTTCCTGTGTCGTGACTTGTGTGTTTTGATCCGCGGTGAGGTTCGGTTATTTCTGGGGCCTGTACTCCGACCCCGTCCTCCAACCCCAGCCCTGAGCACTCAGTCGTTTGCGGCACTGTCTGGGTAAATTGTACGCCAGTCCTTTTTCATATCGATAACAGTCCAGCCCCGCTGTTTGGCTTCTTCCAGCCCTTTATCCAACTTGCCGATGTGCGATTCGCGATCATAGGCCCATTCGCGTTTGTCATCGGTGTGGTGGACATACAGACCAAAGCGCGCTGTTTTGTCTTCGTCGCCGCGGGGTATGGTGGTGTATTGCAGCATTTGCAGATCGCCATCGGAGTTGCCAGCGGCGAACACGGGTCTGCGTCCAATATGACGATAAATGCCCACGGGCTTTCCGGCCTTGTCATCGTTAAGAACTAACTTGGGAGTCTTGACGATCGTGGGGATTCCATCGCGCAGCTCAAATTTTGCGTCAATGGTGGAGCCGACGACTTGCTCCGGAGGAATGCCGTAAATCTCTTCGGTAAAGACTCTCATAAAGTCTATCCCGCCGCCTGAGACGATATAGGTTTTGAAGTCATTGGCGCGCATGTAATCAAGCAGCTCCAGCATGGGTTGATACACCATCTGCGAGAATGGCATTCCGGTCGCGGGGTGCTTGGCGCTAGAAAGCCACTCTTGTACTGAGTTGGAGAACTCATCGGCGGTCATATCGGCGTGGCTTACAGCGATGATCTTTGCCAGGCCTTCCATGCCGGTAGCCATCAACCCGGGAATGTCTCCGCTGATGGCGCTTTTGAATGGCTCTTCGTCTTTCCATTCAGGATGATCTTTGGCCATGGCGTTAACCCGGTCTATGGCGAAGATGGCTTGAAAGTACAGGGGTTGTTCGGCCCAGAGGGTGCCATCATTATCAAAGGTCGCTATGCGCTTTTCCACGGGTATGAAACCAGAAGAGCCAGCCTGGGTGGCATTGGTAACAAAACGGGTGATTGCGGTTTTGGTTGAGCCGTCGTTCCATGAGGGCAGAGGGTCAGTGTCGGATTGCGCGATGGCCGAGCCTGACAGCCCGCAGACAACCACTAGCAGCGCAGTACCCAGTTGCTTAATGTGCATAAGATCTTCCTTTTCATCTGTTGATTACGAGCGGACAACATCTATGCCGCCAGCCGGACGTACGCCGCAAGTATAGTCAAAGATTCGCACCTGGCTTCTGATTCCCTGTCAGGCGTTAATGTCACCGACGGTTTCCGGAAGTTCCTCGTTGAGCTGCTGGCCTTCCACCGGCACCAAACTGAATAAATGCCACTGGCTTTTGGGCTCCAGTTGAGTCTTGGCCGTAAACCAGAGCAGGCTGCCTTTAGGGTCGACGGTAAATAATGGAATGCTGTAGGCGTTGCCTTCGTAATTGCGCCAGTCATCAAAGGTAAAGCTCTCTGTCAGTGGTGTACTTTTGATTTGTGCGCCCTTGGCAATCAGGCTGGCGAGCTTGCTGAACGTCACGTCCTCGCCGAACAGAACCTGTCCGCGGTGTTTGTCACTGGTGGCGCGCTTGCTGTTGGCGCTGTCGTTGGTCGAGGCGAGGCTCAGCACTTTGACCTTGGGGAATTCGTTCTGAAATTTCATGACTCCGAGGTGGTTGCGCTCGGCGTGATGAGAAAGCCCAAGAAAGCCGCCCATGCCCACCAGATCCAGATGTTTGTCAGCGTGGTCTGACAGCAGGCTGCCATAAAAGGTCGGAAGGTCTTCCATACGGGCGCTGGAGATATTGTCCCAGTAGGTATCGGACAAGATGACGCGATATTTTGCCGTACGCAGCGCTTTGGCGATGGCGCGAGCAACCGGATTGGCGCCCATAATCAGGTAGCCGCGGGAGTCTGGTTCGGCTACGCCCAGTATGCGAGCCAGCGGACGTGCCGTCATGCTCTGAATAATAACGGTTCCCATAATAACGGTGAACGCGAGAGGAACCAGCAGGTAGGCTTCTTCATAACCCATTTGTTCCAGTTTCAGAGCAAACAGTGCGGTAACGGCAGCAGCAACAATGCCGCGCGGCCCAACCCAGGACAGCAGCAGTTTTTCCCTAAAGGTGAATACCGATCCAATGCTGCTGAAAAAGACTTTGATGGGACGGCTTAGCAGCTGCATCACGGCCAGTACACCGAGACTGCCCCAGCCCAGTAGTTTTACATCGTCAAAGTTAATACGCGCTGCAAGAACAATAAACAAACTGGAAACCAGTACCAGCGTGAGGTTTTCCTTAAAGTCGATAATCTCTTCCGTGTGCACATCACGCATGTTAGCAAGCCAGATGCCCATAATCGTGACCGTGAGCAGGCCAGATTCGTGACGCAGACTTTCGGAGATCGCAAACACACCGGTCACGGTGGCCAGAGCTGCAAAGCTTTGCAGGTATTCCGGCAGCCATCGATGACGCAGTAGCAGACCAAACAGGTAGCCTGCCATTGCCCCGAGCACGTTGCCCACGGCAATGGTTTGCACAAAGATCCAGGTGGCATCGAGCCAGTCGCCCTGTCCGTGCTGTACGCGAATCCATTCAAACACCAGAACGGCAAATAATGCGCCGAGCGGGTCGATCACAATGCCTTCCCAGCGCAAGGCGTTGGCAATACGGGCATTGGGCTTCATGGTGCGCAGCAGCGGGACGATGACCGTGGGGCCTGTCACCACCATGATGGCACCAAACAGGGCTGACAATTGCCAGCTAAGGCCAATCAGATAGTGCACGGCAACGGTGGTAATAGTGGCGTTGATCAGGGCACCGTAGGTCACCATATTGCGGACAACAGGACCGATGTCTTTGAGTTGGCGAAACTTGAGTGTCAGGCTGCCTTCAAAAAGAATGATGGCCACCGACAGCGAGATAAATGGAAACAACAGTTCATCAAGCAACTCATCGGGTTTGACCACGTTCATGACTGGGCCAAGCAGAACCCCTGACAGCAGCAAAAATAAAATGGCGGGCAGTCGGGCGCGCCAGGCTAGCCACTGGCATGCGAAGCCGGCGACGGCAATGAGTGCAAAGGTGGTTACAGGAGTCAGCAAAATAGAAGGCTCTTAAAGGTCTGTGAATTTTTTAATGAGCCTTATTATCACGGTAGCCGAGGGACAATGATACCCCGTAGATAGTCACGATTTTGCAGGTGGTTTTATCTGCCAATCCCGTTCGGTTTACGGAGGGGGACTGGCAGATCTGTACAGTCATGCCTTGTGCTTGAGAATACAGGCCTGATCACCGTAGTAGTTATCGGCGTAGTTGCACGGTTTGTCACCACAGGGATTGGACTGAGGCGGGATGTTGGCATTGTCGTCGATGGCGTTATTCATGATTCTGAAGAGCGTTTTCATAAGACCTCCTTATAAGATGTCCTTGGTGTGAGTTGCAATAAAGATTACCGACTGAGCGGACTACGGTGAAATGGGTTTTTCCTTTCGCAATGATAGGTGGCAGCTATGCAATTGGCGTAAACTGGTATTGTGTATTTACAGGGGAGATTTCAGCAGTGACAGAGCAGCGACAATATGGCGACGGTGATACGTCTTTTCAGGCGGCAGGGCAATACGAAGGCTTGCAGAAGCTGTCGGAACGTTTCTACTTTTATATGGATACATTACCTGAGGCGAAAACCATTCGTGAGATGCATCGCGACGATCTGACGGAATCGAAAGAAAAGCTGGCGCGCTTTCTGAGTGGTTGGTTAGGTGGTCCCAAGCTCTATCGTGAAAAATACGGCCCTATTGCGATTCCTCGAGCCCATGCCCATTTGCCCATTGGTGTGGCCGAGCGGGATGCCTGGTTGCTGTGTATGGAGAAGGCATTAGCGGAACAGCCTTACGCGGAAGATTTCAAAGAGTACATGCTGAAACAGTTGTTTGTACCGGCGGAGCGCAGCCGGGCTGTGTCAATAGGTACGACGTCAATAGGTACGACGTCAACAGGTGCGACGTCAACAGACTCTATCTCAACAGACACTAGGCCAACAGACTCTAAATACTAAGTGTTCCCCGCTCATCAATGCGTAAGCCTTCAAGGTTTAATAAAAACGTTTTGATGGGCAGTCCTCCGCGATAGCCTGTCAGTTTTCGGCTGGTGCCCACGACCCGATGACAGGGCAATACAATGGACAGCGGATTTCGACCGTTGGCCATGCCTACCGCGCGCGAGGCCGATGGCTGATCCAGTTGTGTTGCCATCTCTCCGTAGGTGATGGTTGTCCCGAAAGGCACTTTGGCCAGCGCTCGCCACACTCGTTGTTGGAATTCCGTGCCAATGGGAGCCAGTGGCAAATCAAAGGTGGTCAACTCTCCTTCGAAATACGCCA
>NZ_CBFIHX010000168.1:0-5897 GCF_965662505.1 Pseudomaricurvus sp.
AAAGCCCGCTCCGCCTGCCATTTCACCCAGCGCTTTCTCTGCCAGCAGGCATTGTTTGTAAAACTCCACACCACCGCTGAAGCCAACGCCTCCCCTAGGTTTCAGTCGCTGCCGGCCTCTTTTTGCAACTGCGAAAAACATTGCAAACAATAACGATTCTCAGTATTGTGGCGCCATTCTGGAAGCACCACCCTGGGGAGAATTTAGATGACACGCAAACACCTGCTAAGCAGCGCCATTGTCCTGGCCATAACCACCAGCGGCCTGAGTTACGCCGAAACTACCGAATCCAAAAACACGCAAGCGTCTATGGAAGAAGTTCTGGTCACCGGCAAATACACCATCAACGAACAGATTGATACCGCCACCGGTCTGGGCCTGACCCTGTTTGAAACTCCCCAATCTGTGAGTGTGATGACAGCCCAACGCCTTCAGGACCAAAACCTTCGCTCTCTAACCGACGTTGTTAATAACGCCACCGGTGTTTCCGCCAAGGCGCAGGACAGTACCCGTTATAAATTTTCTGCCCGCGGTTTTGCCATCGACAACTACCAGATTGACGGTATCCCTATTTCCTGGGAGCCCGGCGCCAACGCGGGTGAAACCTCTACAGACACCTCCATTTACGAACGCGTCGAAATCGTTCGTGGTGCTACTGGCTTGCTGACTGGTGCCGGCAACCCTTCTGCCTCTATCAATATGGTCCGCAAGCACGCAGACAGCAGAGAATTTACCGGCAGCACCATGGTCTCAGCCGGACGCTGGAACACTTACAAATTCAATACCGACATCAGCACGCCTCTGAATGACAGCGGCTCAGTGCGTGGCCGCTTTGTGGCAACCTACGAAGAAGGTGATTCCTTTCGTGACTTGGCTGGCGAAGAGAGCAGCGTATTCTACGGTGTGATTGATGCCGATTTGACTGACTGCACGCTACTGCGTGTCGGCGCCAGCTATCAGCAGAATAAACCCACAGCATCCACCTGGGGCGGTCTTCCGGTTTGGTACAGCGATGGCAGCCGTACCGATTGGGACCGTTCCAAAACCACAGCTACCAAATGGAGCACATGGTCTTCCGACGTTGAAAACTACTATGTTGATCTTGTACACACGTTCAGTAACGATTGGACTGCAAAGTTAAGTGTGAACTACAACGTCAATCAATCCGACCAGTTGCTACTGTATATTTCCGGCACCGTTGATAAAACTACCGGACTGGGACTGAACGCTTCCCCCCGTAATGCGGGCACAAAACGAAAGCAGACCAACATCAGCCTGCAAGTCAATGGCACCTATCAGCTGTTTGATCGTGAACACGACCTGACCTTTGGGGTCATCGACAGTGACCAGGATGAAGAGAACTACTCCCTGGCCGTTGACTACACCGCTTTGCAAGCACCGGGCAACTTCTTCCTTTGGGATGGCAGCTATCCCCAACCTGCTTGGGGAGCAAAAGGGCAAGATGTCGACCTGAAAACAGAACAATCCGGGATTTATGCCGCAACACGACTTTCAGTCACAGACAGTTTGAAACTTATCTTTGGTGGTCGGGTTGCCGACTGGAGTAAAAAAGGCAGCACCTACGGCACGCCCGTAGATTACGGTGACACTGGTGTATTTATTCCTTACGCCGGGGCCCTGTATGACATCACCGAACAACATTCGGTTTATGCCAGCTTCACCGAAATCTTTCAGCCTCAGCCAGAGCAGGATCGTACCGGCAACTTCCTGGATCCGATCACCGGTAAAAGTTATGAACTGGGCCTGAAAAGCCGTTTCTTTGATGAATCCCTGCAAACCACACTGGCGGTGTTTAAGATCCAGCAGGACGATCTTGCTCAGGTAGACACCGGCTTTATTGTGCCTGGCACCATTAACGGTCAGGCTTACTACGCCGCGGAAGGTACCGAAAGTGAAGGTTTCGAACTTGAAGTGGTTGGCCAATTGGCAGCGGGCTGGGACCTCAGCTTCAGCTACACCCAATTCGAAGCCGAAGATGCTAACGGCGCAGAGGTGAATACTGACCAACCCCGCCAAATGATGAAGCTCTACACTACCTATAACTTCGGTGGCAGCCTGAGCAACCTGACCATCGCCGGCGGCGTGAATTGGGAGGGTCGTAACTACACGGATACGGTCAATCCTATCACCGGACAGCCCGAACGTCTGAAACAGGATGAATACAGCCTGGTCAGCCTAATGGCACGTTACGATTTCACCCCACAGCTATCCGCTCAACTGAACGTGGACAACCTGCTGGATGAAACCTACTACAGCCAGATCGGCTTCTACAACCAACTGGAATACGGCGAGCCGCGCAATGCGACCCTGTCCATGAACTATCAGTTCTAATACCCGGGCCAAGTGAAAATCGTCAATATGGCAATTTTCACTCACCTTCAGAAAGCCAGTCAAAGCCCCGCTTTGGCTGGCTTTCTCGCTTCTGCGTGGTACACTGCGCCTCCATATCACGCTCAATATGAGCGCCCACGTTCCATAAGCCTAACCGGGCCCGCCCGGCAGCCAACCCAGTAACCGACCATGTTAAAGCGGCTAATCCGACCGATCATCAGTACTTTCAGCAAAGCTCCCAGCATCAATCATCAGATCATTCCCCGTGAAAAGCACAGCATATCGCGCCGGGATATCAGCCGTTCGGCACTGAAGGTCATGCAGCGTCTGGGAGATGGCGGCTACGAGGCCTATCTGGTGGGTGGCGGTGTGCGAGACCTGCTACTGGGAGACCACCCGAAAGATTTTGATGTGGCCACCAACGCCACGCCGGAACAGGTGAAACATCTGTTCCGCAACTCTCGCATCATCGGCCGTCGCTTTAAGATCGTTCACGTGCGCTTTGGTCGCGAGATCATTGAAGTTACCACCTTCCGCGACAACCACACAGACAATGCCAGTGCTCAGCACTCCGCCAAGTCCGAGGATGGTATGCTGCTGCGGGACAACGTCTATGGCGATATCCGCTCCGATGCCATTCGCCGCGATTTCACCGTCAATGCGCTCTATTACACGCTCGATCACTTCAGTATCCACGATTTTACCGGTGGACTGCAGGACATTAATCGCCGCAAGATTCGCGTGATCGGCAATCCGGAAACGCGCTATCAGGAAGATCCGGTACGCATGCTGCGGGCGGTTCGCTTTGCCGGCAAACTGGATTTCGACATTGAGAAGAACTCCTCCGAACCCATCCACAAGCTGGGTTCACTGCTGCTCAATATCCCTGAAGCCCGCCTGTTCGAAGAAGTTCTCAAGCTGTTTATGGGTGGCTATGGTCGCGCGGTACTGCCACTACTTCAGGAATACGATCTGCTGCAGTACATTCTGCCTCAGACTGATCAGGCGCTTAAAGAGGATGAGCCATACGCCGAGGCTCTGATCCAGCAGGCTCTGACCAACACCGATAAACGCATCAAGAACAACCAGCGGGTAACACCGGCCTATATCTACGCCGCCATGCTTTGGCCCTCCGTCTGCGCCGAGCAGCGCAAACTGGAAGCCGAGGGCATGAAGCCAGTACAGGCTCATCAACAGGCCGCTCAAAACGTGGTATCCGCACAATTGCGGACTACCTCGATCCCCAAGCGTTTCACCCAGGGCATGAAAGAGATCTGGGATCTGCAGCACCGCCTGCCACGCCGTCAGGGCAAGCGCGCCGAGCGCCTGCACGAACACCCTCGCTTCCGCGCCGGTTACGACTTCGTGCTGATGCGCGAGCAAGCCGGTGAAGACCTGGAAGGCTTAGGCCAGTGGTGGACCCGCTATCAGGATGTCGACGAAGCCGAACGGGAAAACATGGTAGCCAAGCTGGGCTCCGCCGGTCAGCCACGC
Source organism: Pseudomaricurvus sp. (assembly GCF_965662505.1). Lineage (NCBI taxonomy): Bacteria > Pseudomonadati > Pseudomonadota > Gammaproteobacteria > Cellvibrionales > Cellvibrionaceae > Pseudomaricurvus > Pseudomaricurvus sp. Next base: position 3,847 of record NZ_CBFIHX010000168.1, read on the forward strand.
AAGCGTCGCCCTCGCCGCAGAAAGCCCAAACCCAAAGCTCAAGACTGAATTCATGAGCACAACGGCTTATATCGGACTGGGCAGTAACCTTGAGAATCCTTACCAGCAGGTTAAGCGGGCTCTGCAGGAATTGGGGCAGATCCCCCAGACTTGTGTAGTCGCAGCCTCCCCCTGGTATCAAAGTCTGGCTGTCGGCCCCGGTGAGCAGCCGGACTTCGTCAATGGCGTGGCGCAACTGACCACAGAACTTGACGCCCATGCCCTGCTCGATCAGCTACAGGCCATTGAGAACGCTCACGAACGGGTCAGAGAGGTCCGTTGGGGCCCAAGAACTCTGGATCTGGATCTGTTGCTGTTTGGCGCAGAGATTATTGATACGGAGCGCCTTCAGGTTCCCCACCCGTATTTAACCCAGCGCAACTTTGTGCTCTACCCACTGGCGGACATCGCCCCTCAATTAACGCTTCCCGGCGGTGACACACTTGAGTCTTTAGTGGCAAACTGCCCAAGTGACGGGCTACACCAAATTCAGGACTGAGCCACACCAACTGGATTGAGCTACACCAACTTCAGGATTGATCAGGAGCAGACAGTGAGCGACGGTTTTAACATTACCCTGGACACCACAGGCCTCGACCTGCCACGCTTTATTGCCATCGAAGGCCCCATCGGCGTCGGCAAAACCACGTTGGCCAAGAACCTGGCTCGCACACTGGGCCACGAGCTGATGCAGGAAAATGCTGACGCCAATCCATTTCTGGAACGCTTTTACGCCAATCCCAAGGCCGCCGCCCTGCCCACCCAGTTGTTTTTCCTGTTCCAGCGCTCACAGCAGATCCAGGATTTACAGCAGCAGGATATGTTTCAAACCAGTCTGGTCGCCGACTTCCTGATGGACAAGGATCAACTGTTTGCCCAGGTAACACTGGATGATGACGAGCTGAACATCTATCAGCAGGTCTACGATCAGTTGGACATTAATGCTCCGGCTCCCGACCTGGTGATCTATCTGCAGGCGCCTAACGATGTCCTCGAAGACCGTATCCGCACTCGCGGTGTGCAGGCCGAGCGCCATATCGAAAGCGACTACCTGACCACCCTCAACGATGCCTACATGCATTTTTTCCACTATTATGATCGGGCGCCGCTCTTGATTGTGAACGCCGCCGAGCTGGATCTGGCCAACAACCCGGATCACTACCAACAGCTGGTTGATTACATTTTGACGATCAAAAGCGGTCGTCATTACTATAATCCAACACCGACGTTATAATCGAACACCGACTTACGCATCCGACACTAACGTTAGATAACGTTAACAACGCCGGACCCCTGACAAACCTGTCATTACTGAAAGTGTGATTGCTATGCCCTACGGAACTGTTCAGGCCGACGCCGGCCTCACCAAACCTGTTACCACCCTCAGCCTGCGCAAGATGAAAGAAGAGGGCACCAAATTTGCCACGGTTGCTCTGTACGATGCCCCCATGGCCGCCATGGCGCAGAAGTGCGGCGTAGAGGTTGTGTTGATTGGAGACAGCCTGGGCATGACTGTGCTCGGTTACGACAGCACCATCCCCGTAACCATGGAGCAGATGATCTACCACGTGGAAGCGGTGAAACGCGGCAACAATAAATCCCTGATCATGGGCGACCTGCCCTTTATGACCTACGCCACGCCCGATCAGGCAATGGTCAACGCCACCCGCATCATGCAGGCCGGCGCACAGATGGTAAAAATTGAAGGCGGCGAGTGGCTCGCACCCACCGTGCAGATGCTCAGCGATCGCGGTGTGCCCGTGTGTGCGCACCTGGGTTTAACCCCTCAGTCTGTGAACAAGCTGGGTGGCTTCCGGGTTCAGGGCCGCAGTGAAGAACAGGCAGAACAAATACTGGCAGACGCCAAGGCGCTGGACGATGCCGGTGCCGATTTGCTGGTTCTGGAGTGTGTGCCCACGGCGCTGGCCAAACGCATCACCGAGTCCGTCAGCATGCCCACCATCGGAATTGGTGCCGGTACCGACACTGACGCTCAGGTACTGGTGATCAAT
>NZ_CBFIHX010000169.1:0-5804 GCF_965662505.1 Pseudomaricurvus sp.
TGCGACTCTATTCCATCGTAAAAGACCTGACCTTTTGTCGGGATGTATTGTCCTGCCAACAAAGCCAACAGTGTTGATTTTCCGGCACCAGCCGCGCCCATCACGCCAACGCATTCACCCGGTTGGATAGACAGGTTAATGTCCTCAAGCGCTGCCTGGTTGTGTTCAGGGTAGCTGAAACTCGCATGCCGCAGCTCCGTCTTACCGCTAAAGTCCTTGCGGGACATGGTTTGTTGAGGATGCTGCTCCTGTGGCAACGCCATAACTGACTCAAGCCCGTCTACCGCTGTTCGGGTTTGTTCATAACGCATCAACAACATAGCCAGTTGATTGATCGCGCTGGCGGCTCGTCCGGACAACATGACCACCGCAATCAGGCCACCCATGGTCATCAAGCCTTCGCTGATACGATATACACCAGTGATTATCAAACCGATGATGACCAGATTCTGCATATTCATGATTGTGTAGCTAAGGGTATTGGAATAATCACGTCCCCGATTCTGCCAATCGGACAGCGAAGATACCGTTTGTTCCCAGCGTCTCAATGCGGCACCCTCGGCGTTATGTTGTTTGGTATCTGGCAACAACTGTAACTGTTCGATCAACAAGGCCTGTCGATGGGTGGATAACCGCGAGCTTTCTTCCAAGGTGCCTTTAATTTTCTTCTGCAAAAACCAGGACAGAGTCAGCAGCAAGACAACCCCCGTGATAGGCACCAAAACCATTGGGCCGCCTAACCAGGCAATCAGACCCAAAAACAAGAAGGTGAAAGGTAAATCAATGGCTGTGGTTAAGGTTGCTGAGGTTAAAAATTCGCGGACGCTATCGAATTCCTGAATTTGCTTGGCAAACGCTCCAGCGGATTGCGGGCGATTTTCCAGTTTCATTCCAAGCACTTTGCCGTACAGCATAGAGGATATTTTGACGTCGATTTGACGCCCCGCCATATCCGTCAAACTGGATCTGGCTTTGCGAAGCAACCAGTCAAACAGTAGCGCAAACGCTGCGCCAACGGCCAAGACCCACAGAGTATCAAAGGCCTGATTTGGGACGACCCTGTCGTAGACGTTCATGGTGAATAGCGGAATTATTAACGCAAGTACATTAATCACCAAAGACGCGATGACAAGATCACGATACCAGGGTTTTGCTTCCAGCATCGCCTGAATAAGCCAGTGCCGGGGCTTTCCGGGGGTTAACTCATCAGCACGTTGATCCGTGACACGCTGGGCTGCCACACTCCATACGGTGTTCTTGGATGGACTTTCAAATCGCTGTTCAAGCTTGCTGCGTGGTAAGACCTCTTCAACCATACCTGTATTAGAAGGTTTAAGAAGTACAATGTTTTTCAAATCACAGCTGACGATTAATACCGGCATGCCCTGCTTATCAATGGTCATAACTGGTAAGCGCTCAGTTTGAACAGGCAGCATAGGCTGCCGATCCACGTCGAGACCGATTTGCTCTGCAGCACGGGGAAATAGATCGGCATTCAACTTTTTATTGTCCAGCGGCAAGCCCGCCAGCAACTGCTGCGGATGGCGACGCAAGCCAAAATGCCCTGTCAGCCAGTAAAGCGAGGCCAGCCAAGGATCGTTATTCAGTAAGTCTTTGTCCATATGACCTTCAGTTACACGGTAATCATGACGTTATCGTCAACCAGCTTTTGCAAGAAATCGGCTTCGCTAACAACAGAAGCATCACCATCATAAAGATCATTTTTGGTAACACCTTCCAACGTGATGAGTTGATTTCCGGGAGCATCACCATTCACATTGATATCAAACACGGTATTACCACCGCTTTCAGTAACATCAATCAACGCATCGAGGTCACTGCCTGTTGTGGAGGTATCATTGACCAGTAAACTATCCAGGTTTAATTGATCGCCTTCAGCTCGGTCAAAATCCTTGACCAAATCATTTGAGGGAAATAGCACGCTTCCCTGATCATAATAACTCCAGACAAACACATCAGCGCCGTCAGCACCGCTGTAGTAATCATCCCCTGAGGTACCTTCTAAGGTGTTATCACCAGCGGCTTGTATTTTGACTTCAATACTCTGCTGTTGACCCGTGACGGTTTCTCCATTCAACGTAGTTCGGGTATAAAGGTTTAATGCAAAGTCGCCGGTGGCTGAACCCGTTTGCAGTTGCAAGTTGGCAATATCGGCTTCATCCACCACCCAGTTGCTGCCCTCGGCAGACCCCGCGTTAAAACTGAAACCTGTCGGCAGGTTTTCGATCACCAATTGACTGGTTTCCCCTGGTGCCGGATTTTCTGGAGTCATCGTGACCCCCATATCAATGTCCTGGCCATTACTGGCGATAATGCCGTCGTACAAACGATCCAGCTGAGCAGGGTCCGGCTCAGGTGTTATCGTTACACTTAAGTTGGCGGTGACCGGATCAGAGACATCCTCCACATCTGATCCCGCCACCGTAGCCATATCCACGCTACGGATATCCAGTTGCAGGTCCAGATTGCCCCAGGCCAATGGCCCCGTGTACAGATCAACACCTCCAGCCCCTACTGACAGCGCTGTTGCGGCAACCCTGACTGTCGCACTGAAGGTACCATCGCCGTTATCTCTGAATGCCCCAAGGGTCCCGCCGACATCAATTCGGGCTAAACGCGCAAGAGCAGAGGTATCACTGGTTGACAGTGCTGTTAGCGTTAGTTCAATTTCCTCATCGGGGTTTACCGCTTCCAGAATCTCTGCCACCACATTCAGATTTACCGGTTCACCTTCAGTCGTGGATGCAGTGGTTGGCGCGTTCAACAATTGCACACCATCAGCAATGGGGTTCACACCCACCGTAAACTCTGCAGTGGTCGTAACAAAATCTGTGGTGCCCTTTTCGTAAGTGACAGCCTCTAAGCCCAAGGTAATATCACCGGCAAAGTCCTGTGGCGGCACCATAGTCAGATTGGCCAACTGATCTTGTGTGACAGTCCAGCTGTAAGTGCCGTTGCCGCTACCGTCCAGCCCGTTATTAGGCAGTTGCACGCCGTTGGCATACATCACTGCACCTTCGGGACCGCCAATGATTTGTAAGCTCATTGCCTCGGAGCCATCTTGATCAATCAGTTCTGCGGTTAAAGCAGAAAGATCGATATGCGTATCTTCATCACCGATAATAGGTGTATCCGGCACGGTAAGGTTTGCAGGATCGGTAATGGGTAACAACTCAACAGCCAGACTGAAGGTCTTCTCTGTTGTGACACTGTTGGGTTGCGTCGTTCCACCGGTGGTGGTATCGGTAATCGTCAGCGTGACATCGAGTGAGATATTGGAAGATGTTGGGTCAGGGTCATTTATCGAAGCATGCTCTGGTGGACGATAAAAGAGCTTATTTCGATCATCCGCGTTAAGCAGAGTGAAGCTACCATCCCCATTATCAATCAGAACCCCTTCTGGATCTAAAATGGTACCGCCGGATAAATTGGTAAACGTTATCTGGGTAATCTCCTCTGTGCCCCTGGCAGGATCAGTATCATCGTCTCCCAACAGGTTGAGATTATCAAAACCCAGATTAAACAACTGATCTTCGTTACCCTGAAATGGATCCACCGGATTTAGCTCATCGACCACCGGCAAGATATCGATATTAAGCACCTGATCTTCTTCGATGGAATCGCCACTGGGGTCTGTGGCCACAACGTGGATGGTTAATGCAACATCACCAGATAAGTCTTCATCGATGCCAGCAATACCTAAGGTTGCCAATGCAGCATCATCAAATATCCACGCCAGTACTGTGGTGCCATCCAGATCATAATGGACTTCAACACCTGGACCGGTGATTCTGGCCCCACCTATACCCGCCGCAGCCATATCTGCAGGTGTAACACGAATACTGATTTGATCCACACCGCTGTCATCACCGGCGTTACGGATTACTGTATTTAAATGCCCTGCAAAGGATATATCTTCTCCTTCGATGCCATCAATAATGGTATTTTGAACATCGTTCGGATCAAACGCGATCGTATTGGGACTCCCCTGAAAGTCGACATTCAAAGTAGCCGTTATAATGTCAGCATCTTCCCCGTTGCCATCTAAAACCCGGGCTTGAACTTCAATAGGACCGGTGTAATTGTAATTGTTGTTGATTGTGACACCGTCAAGGATTGAGAGATTTTGCTCCTTAAATGCGTCAGACGTTGCGGGAGCCTGAATCAGCCAATTACCCTGCCCGTCATGAATAGCCCCACCCGGGGCAGTAACATACCACCCATCTGCCGTGGGTAATTTGAGCAAGACGTAATCCAGTGTTTCGGAGCCATCTATATCTTCTTCAAAAAAGTTAACTTCTCCCGATAAATCAATAGGCGAGCCGTCACTGCTGATCAGTGTTGTTGTCGCCGCTTCAAGACGGGTGTCATCAGCTGTGGTTGGCTGGTTTTGTTCTACCTGAGCAATGATTGTAAGGTCCACTGTGCCCGATAGTGTTTTCACATCATCAAAGGCTGGATCACCATTGGTATCTGTCACTTCGTAGGAGAAATCCAGAAAAAATTCACCGGCAAGATCTTCCGGTGGCAGATAGGTTATTCGACCTGATCGCAGCAGCCCTTCTATATCCCCTGCCGCATAAGTATCAATGGATCCAGATTTCGTCCCTGTGGCAATTTGATTGCCATCCACAAACAAAGTCCCCTGAAAGCCGGTCAGAAAAGTAAAACTTGTTATCGTCTCACTACCATCCAAATCACCCAGCACAGGCTCCAGATCCAGTTGTAATGGCTGATCTTCAATGCCCTGCTCTGATAATATCTGACTGTCTTGAGTGTCAATCACCGGCGTTACAGTAAACTCAATGGTCAAGTTAAAAGCTGCACTATCACCATCCGGTTCCGTATTGATTTGCTCGAGATTCAAGACTACATCACCACTGAAATCCTGTGGCGGCTTATAGGAAAGATCCGCCAGCTGAGCCAGAGTAACGGTGTATACAACGTTATTCGGGTCACTCGCATCAAAGACTTCCAGGAAAGCCTCATCGCCACTGCTATCGAAGAGAGTGCTACCTTCTGGCAATCCGCTCAGGTGCAGAGTAATTTCTTCGGAACCGTCATCATCTTCAGTAGCAACGCCAAAACCGGGAGGAATCAACGAATCTTCGGTATAGGTCACATTCGAGCTGATCACGCCAGTGCCAGGGTCGTAACTCCAATCACCCGTACCAGTGGTGATGTCAGGTGCGTCCGCAACCCCTTTAAGAGTCACCGTAAAGCTGCGAATATCACTCAACGCCTCCACCACGCTTGGCGTCACGCCGTCTACTGGGCTTTCAATACTCACAGCTTGAACCGATATTGATGGTATTTCGGTGACCTGACTTAAATCCTCCTTCGGTATCAGCGTTGCGCCATTTTGCACATCAACATCCGAGACCCGGTACACGCCACCACCTAAATCCTGCAAAGCGGGTGCATCAATACTCCACCCTTCAGGCAACGTCAGTTCGAACCACACCTCTTCAGAACCATCGGTATCGGCCAAGTCACCCTGAATAACATCACTGAGGAGAAGTGGCACATCCTCTGTACCTTTTACGTTACGAACATACAGAGTAGGTGCATCGGCAACACCAGCGACATCCACCGTAAATACCTGACTGGCCGTTTCCTGATCGTTATTTTCCTGTTCGGTGCTAATGGCTTCAGCAGTAAAATTGAACTCTCCCGACAGGTTTTCATCTGCACTGGCTGTAAGAGCCGCAAACTCGGCTTCTGACAACTCTTGACCTACCGTGATGGCTGAACCTCCGGTTAGAAGTATCAACCCCGCATCA
>NZ_CBFIHX010000170.1:0-5795 GCF_965662505.1 Pseudomaricurvus sp.
TCCAGCTGTGTTGAATATTCTCCTGCTCCCGGGGCGCGATCAAATGATCAAACTGGTCACAGGTATTGCGCAACACCAACAGGCGCTTATTCACCTGAGCCTGCACCTGAGTCACATCTTCCATAAACAGGCCATCGCCAGCCAGATGGGCCAGACTGACACCTCGGTGGCGCTGTAAGGCGTTCACCAATCTGTTCAATTGTCGCATCAACTTCAGAATCGAACTGCGCTCACGGTAGACGTGCGTAACGGCTTCCATCTGCAGCTTTTCATGATCCTCAATCACAGCTTCAACTTCGACCACCAGATTGAACCCTCTTATATTGAATACATTGATATTGAAAATGTAGAATTTAAAAACCTAGCACTTAAAAACCCAGAGCTTCTTTTAGCATTAGCAAAGGTCGCGCCACATTGTACGAATCCAGCCACAGGGGCTGGAGTGAGCAGCAGGTTGCACCATTTCCGCCTCCCCCGCCCACATTCAACCACAAACCCCATCACCAACAGCGCTTTTACGGTAAGAGCCGGGGGTAATGTAGTGCTCCATTTGGGCACACGCGCACAACATTGCTCCAACTCAGTGCAGGTTTCGCCAGATTCATCCTGCTGTCAGATCTCTCCTATTTCCCCTGCCAGCGATAGAACCAGCCTCCCAGCATCTCATGCAACGCAAAATAACTGGCGTACAGACCAGAAACACTGGGAACCCAGCTCATCAGACGATCTGGCTGTACAACCGTAAACCCCGTGGGAGCGGGAATCACCGTTAAACCAGCCTCCCGGAAAACACCCTCCGCCCGGGGCATGTGCCAGGCCTGAGTAACCAGCAGCACCGATTCGATGCCTTGTGCATGCAATATCTCAGCACTGTAAGCGGCATTTTCCGCAGTGGTTTTGCTGTTCACCTCCAACCACTCCACAGGTACCCGAAACTCTGTACTCATCACCCGAGCCATCAACTGAGCCTCGGAAATCACATCCCTTTCGTACACTCTGCCACCGGCCAGCAACACAGGTAGCCCAGTCTCACGATACAGGTGAGCACCATAGCGCAAACGCCCCAGTGTTCTGCTGTTTACGGTATCGCCGCTGTACTCTCTGGAATCGGCAACACGTCCCCCACCCAGTACCACAATCGCTTCCGGCTCAACCTTTTCAACACCTTCTCCAACACCTTCTCCAACACGTTCAATGGCATAAGGCTGATATCCTTTTTCCAGAGATTGCAACATGACACCCCCGACAATCGGAAGGGACAACAACCAAAAAACAAGCAGCGAGCCCCCCAGTAAGGTGCGGGAAAACTTCGGCCAGCGACGCCACCCTAACCAAGCGATCAACAGTAAAAGCAACAACGAGGTCGGCGGTAAAATCAGATTTTTGAGCAGTGCGCGAAGTATCATTTGGCCCGTATCCCTGGAACTTAACGTTTAATAAGCAACGATATGACAAAAACGTACTGCTGTCACAAAAAATCATATACTGCTCTATAGTAGACCACTCGCCGCACAATCATAATCCGGCAAAACTTGCCACATCCCGGCAAAAACACTACCCTTTGCGCCTTTCCAGACAGCAGGTATGCCATCAGATCATGAAACCGACCATCAAGGATGTAGCCAAACTGGCAGGTGTCTCTTTTAAAACGGTTTCCCGCGTTATTAATAATGAACCCTCTGTTGGCGACGAACTGCAAAAGAAAGTCTGGAAAGCTGTCAAAGAGCTGAATTATCAGCCCAACCTGTCTGCCCGTCATCTGCGTGGTGCGTCATCGTTCATCGGTTTTATTTACGACAACCCCAACAGTCACTATGTGATTGGTATGCAACACGGCATCCTCGAAGAATGTCACCGTCAGGGGTTTGAACTGGTCATCCACCCCTGCGATGCCAACTCAGACTCTATCACGGAAGAACTGGCCGCCATGGTCGAGCGAGGACAACTGGCCGGACTGGTGCTGACACCTCCCGTCTCGGAAAGAACCGAGATTGTTTCTGAACTCAGCAAACGCGGCGTGAAGTTTGTTCGTATCATTTCGGGCTCAGAAGCGCCGGACGATCTCTCTCCTTGTGTTGTGGTGGATGACCACAATGCCGCCCGCGAGATCACCCAGTACCTGATCGACCTTGGTCATACCCGAATTGGTTTTCTGTCCGGGGATACTGTTCACTCCTCCTCCGGCGAGCGGGAAGCCGGTTACCGACAAGCACTCAGAGAAAACAACTTACCGGAAGACGAGCAACTGATTCTGCAAGGTCAGTATGCCTTTGAATCCGGTGTCGATCGCACCCAGCAATTGCTGGATCTGGACACACCACCCAGCGCCATCTTTGCTTGTAACGATGAGATCGCCGCCGGTACTTTGTTCGCCGCTCGATTAAAAGGCGTAGAAGTCCCCAGCCAACTTTCGATTGTCGGGTTCGAGGACAGCCCTTTTTCCCGTCAAACCTGGCCCAAGCTCACCACGGCCCGCCAGCCAAACAGTGACATTGCCGCCAGTGCCACCGCACTGCTAATCCAGTCTACCCGCACCACACGCAGCGGTGATAACCCGGACCAAGGCATCGAAAGCGCCTTCCTGCCGCAACTGATTGTGCGCGACTCAACCGCAAAGCTTAGCTAGCCTCTTACCACACCAGCTGCTTAACCTACCCAGTGAGCAGCCACCTGTTATAAAACCGTCTTTACAGAACCACTGCCTAAAAACCCCAAAAGACAACGTTGTCCCATATAAAATAGTCTGTTAGAGTGTGTTTAACTGGAACATACACAAATCGTCCTGAGAGCAAATACCCAATGGTCAAAGCCCTGGTTGGTGCCCGCATCTTTGATGGCTATCAATGCCTCGACAACTACGCCGTTGTACTGGATGGCGAGAATATTGAACAGCTACTCCCCCGCGAGCTACTCCCGGAGGGAATTGAGTGCGTAGAGCTGAATGGCGGGGTGCTGGCTCCAGGATTCATCGACCTGCAAGTCAACGGCGGCGGCGGCGTTTTGCTAAACAACGCTCCCAGCATCGAAAGCATTCAAGCTATGCTGGACGGTCATCGCTCAACCGGCACAACCAGTATGCTGCCGACTCTGATCAGCGATACCACAGAGAATCTGCAATCCGGCGTGAACGCGGTACAGCAGGCCATGGCTGCCTCTATGAAGGGCGTCTTGGGAGTCCACATCGAAGGCCCGTTTTTCAATGTCACCCGGCGCGGCACCCACAAAGCAGAATATATCCACGCCCCTGACACACAGGATCTAGCCTGGATACTCGCCGCCAAAAATAACCATCCCGCGATGAACATCGTGGTCACCCTCGCTCCGGAAACCACCCAGCCAGGGCAGATACGTCAACTCAGCGATGCGGGCGTTCTGGTCTGCGCCGGCCACACCGATGCCGACGCTGAAACTATCCAAAGTGCACTGTCGGAGGGACTGACCGGATTTACCCACCTCTACAACGCTATGCGACCACTGACCGGACGTGACCCCGGTGTGGTTGGCGCAGCACTGGCAGACAGCAACAGCTGGTGCGGCATTATCGCCGATGGCCACCACGTGCACCCACTTTCCATCGCCGTAGCACTCGCAGCCAAACCCACCGGCAAGCTCTATCTGGTCACAGATGCCATGGCCACCGTCGGCAGTGCGCAAAAGAGTTTTGAAATCTACGGCGAAACCATCAGCGAGCAGGACGGATGCCTGATCAACGCAGAGGGACGCCTGGCCGGCAGCGCCATCGGTATGATCGATGGTGTCCGTTTTTGCGTTGAGAAAGTTGGCGTCGAGCTGGAAGAAGCCCTGAGGATGGCATCGCTGTATCCGGCTCAAATGATCCGGCAATCCGATACGCTGGGCCGAATCCGCCATGGTTACCGCGCGGATCTGGTTCACTTCACCAGCGAATTTCACGTGATTCAAACCTGGGTAGCCGGGCAGCCACAGACACACAATTAAGCACACCTAACCCCCACTTCTTACACCTTCGACGAATACCAGGTACGCCAGCATGCAAGTTGTCATTTTAGAATCCCCGGAAGCCGTAGCGGAATACGGGGCACACATTTTTATACGGCATCTGCAGAAGAAGCCACAGGCTGTTCTTGGACTCGCGACAGGATCAACACCGGTCGCTCTTTACCAAAAACTGATTCAGGCAAACCAGCAAGGTGATATTTCATTTCAGGATGTCACCACCTACAACCTGGACGAATACCTGGGACTGGCCGGTGACCACCCACAAAGTTATCGCTATTTTATGAATCAACAGCTGTTTGATCATATCGACATCAACAAAGCCAACACCTTTGTGCCTCCGGGCAGCGCCAGCAATCCTATCCTGGCGTGCGATGAATATGAGCAGATGATCGAACAGAGTGGCGGCATTGATATTCAGCTTCTGGGTATCGGTCGCAACGGACACATTGGTTTTAACGAACCCTCGTCCGGCTTGCTTTCACGAACCCGGGTGAAAACTCTGACACAGGCCACCATTGACGATAACGCGCGTTTTTTCAGTGCTGATGAATATCAGCCTCACCTGTCCATCACCATGGGCATCGGTACCATTCAAGACAGTCAGCAAGTTGTCTTGCTGGCCACCGGTAGCGGCAAAGCCGATGCGATCTATCGCACCGTCGAAGGCCCCATGTCAGCGTCCTGCCCGGCTTCTGCTCTGCAAATGCATCAAAACGCTGTCATCGTAATTGATGAAGAAGCTGCAGCTCAGTTAGAACACAAAGAGTTCTACAAACACATTGAGCGTGAAAATCAAACACTGTTGGCGCAACTGGGTTATTAAAAATAACAGACCGTAAATCTGAGATGCTCTTCTGAAATGCTCTACTGCTGAGAACTTCATTATGTCGATTCGTCCCCCAATCAATTCTCCCCTGAAAACCGCTCTATTTCGAAAAACAGCTCTGGCCATTGTGGTGAGCACAGGCCTCACGGCCTGCACGCCGCCCTCCTCGTCTCAACAGCCAGATGCACTTAATCAACAGCAGCTGGCATCCATGGCAAACACCTTGACGGTTCGCTATCAGGTAATTGACAACACAGCAAACCAGGGATGTGATCCAGAGCGTTCAGAAGGTTTCTGTTTTCTTGGCGAACTGCGCCTGACATCATCAGAGGGCGTTCAGTCGAATGACTGGGCGATGTACTTCTCTGACATGACGCCTATTCAGTCGGCAGAAAGTAAAGAGTTCACCATCACGCATCTCAACGGCGATTTACATCGTCTTGAACCTGGGCCTGAATTCAAAGGGCTGGCCCCGGGACAAACCGTTACCATTCCATTCCGCGGGAGCTACTGGCACCTGTCGAAAACCGACATCATGCCTAACTACTATCTGGTCAGCGGCAATCTTCAACCTGAGGTTATCAAAAGTACCGTTCCCCAAATTGACCCTGACACCGGACTGGAACGGCTACCCCATGCAGGCGACTTCACCGATCCAGACAAACAGTTGAAACGCACCGCTCAGGACAAAACCTTGATGGCCACCAGCCGCCATCTGTTCGACCGCATCGAGACAAAGACACTGCCGAGGGACAAACTCGCTCATACGATCATCCCAACTCCGGAACAACTGACCCTGACCGGTGGAAATATTTCTCTCGACAAAGGCATTTACCTTAAAGGTGACATCCCTGAAGAAGCCAGCTTGGCACCGCCACTGAACGAATTGAAACGTTACGGCGTTGATCAAAATGATCGCGGTACCGCCATGACTTTCCAAAAAGTGGCCGCAGAAAAGCATTCCCCTGAATGGTATCGATTACTGATCAAC
>NZ_CBFIHX010000171.1:0-5761 GCF_965662505.1 Pseudomaricurvus sp.
CACATCCTTGACGCAGGATCGATAAGACCCCACTACCAGCTCGTGAGCACTCTCTGCAGTCAACCGCTCCGACGCCATGTACTCCCAGAACCTGGACATACTGCCAATGGACATGGCGTAGTCGTTGTGGAATTCCGCCCGAATCGGCCCACTGGGGTTACGTTGCTGCTCATCTTCTCGTCGAAAATCGTGCACCGCGGTGACCCTGAGTGCTTCCAAAGCATCCAGATCACCCTCGGTCAGGTTAGCCAGATGTCCGCAACGAAAGATTTTTCTCCAGCTGACTTCACGACCATCATCAGTCGTGTATCCGCCCAGATCCCGAAAGTTGATGCCGCCCTCTAAAGGCACAAGTCGAGTTGGCAAACTCAGTTCTACATGACTCATATCTCAATCCTCGCCCCAACGCGGCATAATGTCCTGATCAATGCCGCACTGATCGAGAATACGCCCTACGACAAAATCCACCAGATCTTCAATGGTACGTGGACGGTGATAGAACCCCGGGCTGGCAGGAATAATCATCGCGCCCATTCGGGTCAGCTTCAGCATATTTTCCAAATGGATTTCCGAATACGGCGCTTCACGAGGCACCAGAATCAGAGCTCGGCGCTCTTTTAGGGCTACGTCTGCTGCACGCTCAATCAGGTTATTACTGGCGCCGCATGCTATTGCGGACAAGGTTCCACCGCTGGCCGGACACACGATCATCTTGGACGGGGAACTGGAGCCGGAAGCCACCGGTGAAAACCAGTCCTTTTTGCCCAACACCACCAGCTGATCTTCATCGGCACCATAGCGTTCCGACAAGAATGCCTGTTGCTCCTCAAGTCCATCCGGCAGTGTCAGCTTGGTTTCCGTATCAATCACCACTTGTGCGGCACTGGACAGCATCAAGTACACCCGACAATCGGCAGCCAGCAGGCACTGCAATAAACGCAACGCATATTGAGCACCCGAGGCACCGGTAATGGCCAGGGTAACGGTCTGCGAGTACACACTCATATCAGGACTCCTCCGTTTCAATTGCCTGCAATCGCGACAACAGTTTTTGATGAATTCCGCCAAACCCGCCGTTGGACATGACCACCACATGACTGCCTGATTTCGCCAGAGCCAGACAGGCGTTAATCATTTCGTCGACACTGCCGACCAGCTGAGCGGACGATTCACTGGCATCCACCACGTCTTGCAAAGACCAGCTCACATCATCCGGCTGTAACCAGAGCACATGATTGGCTTTCGCCGTTGCCGCAGCCAATTGAGATTTATGCATACCCATACGCATGGTATTGGATCTTGGCTCAATCAACGCAATGATATTATCCGAACCGACACTGGCCCGCAGACCGCTCAAAGTAGTCTCTATGGCCGTCGGGTGATGAGCAAAATCATCGTACAGACGGACCCCTGCAGCCTCTCCCAGACATTCCATGCGTCGCTTGACGCCTTCAAACCTGGATAAGGCCTCTACCGCAATTTCCGGGGTGACACCCACGTTTCGTGCAGCCGCCGCAGCAGCCATGCCATTGCGCACATTGTGTAAGCCGGTTTGAGACCAACTCACTGCACCGGCACGCTGACCGTCATACCACAACTCAAAGTGTGAGCCGTCATCGCTCAACAAACGCGCTTGCCATCCACCGTCTTGCTGTGGTGATGTCTCCGTGACCGAGGTGCGAATTAACGGGGTCCAGCAACCTTTTTCCAACACCTCATCCAGAGCGGGCTCATTATCCGGCACCACAATCAGACCATTGCCCGGCACGGTGCGAATCAGATGATGAAACTGAGTCTGAATCGCCGCCAGATCCGCGAAGATGTCAGCGTGATCAAACTCAAGATTATTCAGCACCACTGTTCTGGGACGGTAGTGAACAAACTTGGAACGTTTATCGAAGAAGGCGCTGTCATATTCGTCCGCCTCTACCACAAAGAAAGGGCTTCCACCGATACGAGCCGACGTGGCGAAGTTTTTGGGCACCCCGCCAATCAGATAACCAGGTTCCATACCCGCGTATTCTAATACCCAGGTAAGCATGGAAGCGGTGGTTGTTTTGCCGTGAGTACCCGCGACTGCCAGCACCCATTTATCCTGTAGCAGGTGATCACAAAGCCATTGTGGACCTGAGGTATAGGGCAGCCCCTGATTCAGGACCGCTTCGACCACCGGATTGCCACGACTCATGGCATTGCCGATCACCACCAGATCGGGTATTGGATCTAACTGATCCGGATTAAAGCCTTGGATCAGTTCGATACCCGCCGCTTCCAGCTGGGTACTCATGGGAGGGTAAACATTCGCATCCGAGCCCGTCACTTTATGGCCCTGAGCTTTCGCCAGTTGCGCCAAACTGCCCATAAAAGTGCCGCAAATGCCTAGAATATGTATGTGCATGATCATCACTCTGTTGATTTAGGTTAGCTTATCACGGCTGTGAAGAATCGATCCAACCGCAACCCACAAAGCTGGTATTCAGAGTAACTGGCTGAAGTTCACGGTGCAGGACAGCCAAGCCGAAGCGGTGAATTTTCGATCAAATTCACGTATCATGCGCGCCTTTCATTTTGCTTACACCTGCCACCAGATCTACAGTCAATATTGACCCTCGATCTGCTGGTACTGACTTCATTTTTAAGGTTACCGTTCATGGCCAAGAAAAACGCTTTCTATGCACAGTCCGGCGGCGTGACAGCCGTTATCAACGCTTCCGCCTGCGGAGTGATAGAAACCGCCCGCAAACACAAGAAAGAGATCGGAAAGGTCTATGCTGGCCACAACGGTATCATCGGCGCACTGCGCGAGGAACTCATCGATACCAGTAAAGAGTCCGCCAAGACCATTGCGGCCCTGCGACACACGCCGTCGGGCGCTTTTGGCTCCTGCCGCTACAAGCTTAAAAGCCTCGAAGAAAATCGCGCAGAATACGAGCGTCTGATCGAGGTTTTCAAGGCGCATAACATTGGCTACTTCTTTTACAACGGTGGTGGTGACTCCGCTGACACCTGCCTGAAAATTTCACAATTGTCAGAAACCATGGGCTACCCGATCCAGGCCATCCACGTCCCGAAAACCGTCGACAACGATCTGCCGTTCACCGACAACTGTCCAGGTTTCGGCTCTGTTGCCAAATACGTATCGGTTTCCATTAAAGAAGCTGCTCTGGATGTGGCCTCCATGTGTGCCAGCTCAACCAACATCTTCATTCTGGAAGTTATGGGCCGCCACGCAGGCTGGATTGCCGGAGCCAGTGGCCTGGCTGCAGAACAGGAAGGCGATGCCCCACACATCATCCTGTTTCCCGAAATTGCCTTTGATAAAGCCAAATTCCTGAAAAAAGTGAAATCCACCGTGAAGAAATACGGTTACTGCGCCATCGTTGCGTCCGAAGGCGCGCGCTACAAGGACGGTCAATTCTTGGCAGATTCCGGTCAGGTGGATGCCTTTGGCCACACACAGCTCGGCGGTGTCGCGCCGACACTTGCCAGCATGATCAAGGACGAACTCGGTTACAAATACCACTGGGCTGTAGCCGATTATCTTCAACGCGCTGCTCGTCATATCGCTTCAGCCACCGATGTTGAGCAGGCTTATGCCGTCGGGCAAGCGGCTGTAGAAATGGCACTGGCCGGCAAAAATGCGGTAATGCCAGGCATCGTGCGCGGCAAAGGCAAAAAGTACTCCTGGAGCATTAAAGAGGCTCCGCTGGACAAAATTGCCAATGTCGAAAAAATGATGCCTCGCGATTACATTACCCGTGACGGCTTTGGCATCACAGAAAAAGGACGCGAGTACTTTGAGCCTCTAATTCAGGGGGAAGACTACCCACCGTATAAAAAAGGCATCCCCCAGTACGCTAGGCTGAAAAAAGTAATGGTAGAAAAGAAAATCAAGAAACGCTTTAAAGTCTGATGGATATAGACCGATAGTTACTAAGATTGAGCAATGCGCCCCTTGATGAGTCAGGGCTCATTGCTCAATGGATGCTGTGCTTCAGCAACACAAACCTATACTGCTAAAAACACTGGCCCGACTCATCTAAGAAGATGCCGACACGGGAAGCCGACGAATGAGCCTGCCAAAACGTTTTCCTCTGCTAAATAGATCCCTGGCGCTGGCAGTATCAAGCGTATTATATATTTCTCAACCCACGCATAGCGAAATCCCCTCCACCAGTAACAAACCATCGTCCGAGCTTAAAGAAATACGGGTGTCGGCACCGCTTTACACCACCTTTACTGAACAAGGTGGAGAAGGTTTATTTTTTGATATCTTTCGTGAAGTATTCGAGCCTCAGGGCTATTCGATCTCTACAACAATTGTACCGATTCGCCGCAGCATCCGTTTACTGCAGCTAAAGCAGGTTGATGCTTACCTTACTGACTGGCATCAGTCCTATCTGACGGTCGAAGCGGGTTATCAACCTGAAACACTCTATACGCCCTCACAACCTATTTCGTTAGAACTTATTTCTGCTATATCTCTTGTCAACGACAAACCATCTGAGGCCCGCGCAACACTCACACAACTGTCTTCTAACAGGCAGCAATTAATTGGCTGGGTGACAGGTTACGAATACGACCAACTATTTCAGCTTCCGTCTGAAAGCTTCCAAACAGTCTCTTCCTCCGAAAGGGGGCTTGCGATGCTCAAAGCAGGTCGATTGCATCTGTTTTTGGATGATCGAGATAATGCCGCAGCTGTCATGCGACAGTCCGACATCGAAGCCACATCTTTTAACGTTTCACCACTAAAGAACAACCCACTTTACCCCGTCTTTCAAAACACCGACAGGGGCTTAACGTTGGGCAATCTATATGACTCCCGCATGATTGAACTTCATAAAAGCGGCCGAATGGCTGAACTGTATCAGCAGTGGGGATATAACTACGAAGCCCATTTCCCCGCAACGCTCACCGACGATCAGTAAGCTACCCCTCAGGGAATAGCTCACTACTACCACTCATCCAGACCGTTTCCTTTCGCTCTCAAATAACTCATGCACTCCACGACTCTCTTACAGCTATTGTTAAGACACATTAGCTAAAGACAGGTTTGCCTTTCTAAGCTATTTTTTTAACGCTCGTAAACGACAACTCCAAAACGAAAAAAACCCCTGACCGTTACCGATCAGGGGTTTTAAATTAAAGGCTGACGATGACCTACTCTCACATGGGGAAGCCCCACACTACCATCGGCGATACTTCGTTTCACTTCTGAGTTCGGTATGGGATCAGGTGGTTCCAAAGCTCTATGGTCGTCAGCCAAACTGGTTTGGGTTCGTGGTTGGTCTTATCACTTGTCTTAAGCGAGCCTCACGCACTCCAAATAGGGTGGCGGATTGCCCTCCAAGGATGGAGGGTACATCGTTTTTGCAGGAGCAAAAAACGATACACAAAGTTGTTGTTTTCTACAATGCTGTTCTAGTGTGCAGATCTTTACTTTCACATATCTGTCCGGTGCACTGTCTGCGAACATCCAGTTACATCAGTTATATGGTCAAGCCTCACGGGCAATTAGTACTGGTTAGCTCAACGCCTCACAACGCTTCCACACCCAGCCTATCAACGTCGTAGTCTTCAACGGCCCTTTAGGGTACTTAAAGTACCAGGGAAATCTAATCTTGAAGGAGGCTTCCCGCTTAGATGCTTTCAGCGGTTATCCCGTCCGAACGTAGCTACCGGGCAATGCCATTGGCATGACAACCCGAACACCAGGGGTTCGTTCACTCCGGTCCTCTCGTACTAGGAGCAACTCTTC
>NZ_CBFIHX010000172.1:0-5738 GCF_965662505.1 Pseudomaricurvus sp.
TTCAGCCTATGAGTTATCGATACTTTGGGGGTATTATCAAAAAAACGCTGGCCGCCGCTGATTAATACGTCCGTTCTCGGACTTGGAGTCCAGCGAAATCCAGCGCTCCAGATGTCACCATCATTATCATCACTGACCGTTTCAAACTCGTTAATTTCCTCACCAACAGACCCAAAGATCTTCCATTTCCGGTTAACTTGATACCCTAAATTGAAATTAACTGAAGACAATTCATCTTGCTGGTTTGGCGTTGAGGACTCCTCATCATAAGATATCTTCTGATAGCTTCCCAAAACTGACCAACTCAACTTTGAGCGCCCAGGAATACCGCTAACAGACGCTGTCACCAATTGCTGATCGCTATTGCCTACAACACTTTCTGAGTTTTCCTGATTGTCGTATGTATAACGAAGGTAAACTTGTGCTACATCATTAAAACGATGTGTCAGGTAGGGACTGATGGAGTAATCGTAAGTAGTGTTACGATTACCGTTGCGGTTAAGATTTGTGTCACCTGAGGCCTGAAACGGATCGATACTGTTTTGCTGAATTCGTGCCGTACCATCGACGTACAAAAGGTTAGATACGAGCTCAACATTTCCACTTCCATTGAGGCTGGGATTAAAGTTATCGTCATTACTGCCAACAGAGGAGCATTTATTGCTATCAGTCAGATTGTTAATCTCAACAGCGCCATAAAGATTAAATGTGGCTCGCCCTCCCGATCCATTGACAGAAAAGCTCGGTGTTACTGTGGTAATAAATTCACTTTGTTCGTCATCCGAAGACAGGCATACATTATCTGTATAGACCTCTCTAACACTTACACCATAATCTCGCTGCCAGTCGCCAGCTAGAGCTTCTTGAGTAAAAGCCCAAAAACAGATAACAGCGACAGAGTATCGACGAATGCTAGACATAAAATTGCCATCAACCCTCTTCGTTTGGAGGCTGATAATGTCTTGATCGTCTAACGCCCTCGCCATAACCGTACCCATATCCATAACCATATCCGTGTCTCGAAAGCGGGTTTTTCTTCACTTTGTTTAACACCAAGCCTACAACCTTGTCGCCTCCAATATGCTCTACGGCCTCTTCTACCGCACTCTGTGAGGATTGCTCTGCGGCAACAACAAATACCACCTGCCCCACCAGACTCGCCAAAACACTGGCTTCAGTTGTAATAAGCAATGGGGGCGAATCGAATATGATGACCCGATCGGGGTATCGAGCGGATAATTCGTGCATCAGTTTTTTCATATTTTCACTGGCTAGCAACTCTGTTGCATGCTCATGAAGACGACCTGCAGGAAGTATCCGAAGCTTGGGAATACTGGTATGCACCAAAACATCACTGAATGTTTTGTCTTCATCCTCCAGAAGATCGATTAAACCCGGGCTATCATCCGGGATCCCCAATGCCGCTGCAGCTGAAGCTTTAGTGACATCTGCATCAACCAAAAGGACCGTTTTATCTTGTTCTGTCGCAATGCTCATTGCCAAATTTATCGCAGAAAAAGTTTTACCCTCTCCTGGCAATGCACTGGTCACCATAATCAAATTGGCATTTTCTACAATAGACGCCCCTTTCTTGTCGATATTTTGCAACAGTGGGCGTTTTATCGTTCTGTACTCATCAGCAATCTGACTTCTCGGACGTTGCGGAACAATCATCCCTTTTTCGGCCATTTCTTGAACCGGAAGAACATGGATTGGCGCGTTACTGCCAATCGGAATATCTGCTTTGTAAGAGGTTGTGGCACTTTCGGTTACATCAACTGTCTTTTCATCAGGTTGAGACAGAGACGTAGCCTTTTCGTCCCCGGTAGTGGCTTGTTTCCCGATGAAGTCATGTCCTTCAGGTTCACCAATACCGGCTTGAATGGGCTCTTCTACATGCTTATCGTTTTCTGGAGCAGACGGGCTCAAGAGTGCATCGCGCCCCCTCTCACTTTCCAGCTTATTGATTGCCTTTTCGATAATACTCATAAAATTAACCTTGACTCCATCCGTTGAGTGTTGGCATATCCACTAGAAGATAAGGCCTTGTCCGACATTGACGCCAGCAAAAGTCACTAGCAAGCAGAGGGTTATCGAAGCAAATGCCAAAACCGCCTTTAATTCCCGACGCGCTTGATGGGGAGGCACAATCATGGAAACAGAACCAAGCACTGGCAAACCAAGCTTTTCACTCAACGTTAATCTGTCCACAAATACCGGTCTCAGCAAAGTCAACAATAAGGCCAAGCCAACCCCCGCCCCCAGACTAAGGATCAAAACACCTGCATTAAGCAGCAGTTTATTGGGCTCGGTAGGCTTGAGAGGTACATACGGCGGATCAATAACGCGGAAGCGAATGTCGTCAGCATTCTTTTCAACCTTCTCAGACAATAGAGCAGATTCACGGCGCTTTAAGAGAGCCTTGTGCTGTTGCGAAACGACCTGATAATCCCGATCCAGCTGTTGAAGTTCAACTTCAATTTCGGGGATATTGTTTACTGTCCCCTCGAGCTCATCGACTCGAGTTTGGTACTCGCTTACACGAACTTTCAGCTCAGCCACTTTGGCTTCTGTTTCAGCCAGCATGGTCCTCATATTCTGATATACGGGGCTAGCCCCAAGTCCACTCAAAGAGGATGGCTGGATCTCCATGGCACGATCGAACTCACGACGCTTCTCTGCTTCCAGAGCCGCTATTTTGGCCTTAATTTGAATCATTTCTGGATGAAGATCGGTATAGCTCAGAGATAAATAATCCAGCTTCTCTTGCAGCCCCTGAATTCTTTGGTCGATGGGCGAATAGCGCCCGGAATCATTAATTGACGATGAAAAAAAGACCGGCTCCTCACCCTCGATCTGACTATTAAGCTCTTTTTGACGGTTTTCCATTTCTCTCAGCTCAAGCTTGGCTGAATTCAACTGGGATTTAGCCATTTCGAGGCGCTGATAGTAGCTCCCGGTCTCTCCGGGAAGCATACCCACGTTGCGCTTCTTGAAATCAGCAAGGCGAGCTTCTGATTCGGACAATCTCATCTCATAATCAGCGATTTGTTGATCTAAAAAGGCCTGTGCGCCCGAACTATCCTTCCTCTTTTCACCCAGTGTACTTTCGATAAAAATCGTAATCAGAGACTGCACAATACGCTTGGCAGTTTCACGATCTTCATGCTTAAACGATACGGAATACAGTGATGCGTTCTGTCTATCACCCTGGAGAGATATATTGTCTTTCAGCTCGGATAATAACTGCTCCTCCTGAAGCTCTGTTTTAACATTGAGATCAAGATCAGCCATTCTCATCAATTTCTCAAGGTTAGGACGGCTTAACAACGTTCTACTCATCAAAGCAACCCGCTGATTAACATCCGGCTGAATAGCCAGCCCCCTGAGTAACGGGCGTAGCAGACTACTGCTGTCAACATCGAGCCGGGCAGTCGCCATATACGATACAGGCAAAGACCAGACCCAAATCCAGCCTCCGATCGCTAGCGCCCAAGCAAGCGCCAGGGCATACCACTTATACCGCCATATCCATATCAGGTACCCATAAACCTGCGCAAATATTTGTTGCATCCTTCAATCCTCTGCGCGTACGACTTAAAACCAAGCTTCAGGAATAATAATAATGTCACCCGGCATCAGAGGTGTATTGGCTGAAATATCTCCATCACGGATCAAATCTTCAACCCGAAGGTTGTATATGGTTTGCTTTCCGCCAAAACTGCGTACTAATACAGTCTCATTGCCATTGGCAAAATCACTCAAACCGCCAACCCGAATCATTAAATCCAACAGGGTCATGTTTTTATCGTAGGGAACATTCAATGGTTTCGAGGCTTCGCCAACGACCCGAACCTGTTGGGTTGGAACACCGACAAAGCCATTGACGATAACGCTGACAACCGGACTTTTAACGTATTTCCCGTACGCGTCTTCGATCTCTCTTGCCAACTGTGTGGAAGTTCGACCACTAGCCGGAATATCCTCTACCAACCTTGTAGTGATTTTCCCGTCAGGTCTTACCTTAACCGTTGTCGATAACTCCTGATTTCCCCAGACAAAAATTTCCAGAGAGTCACCCGCACCAATGATGTAATCAAATTCGGGGGTTTCACCAGTCGCCTCCGGATATTCCTGGGAGCTACAAGCTGCCAGGGTTAAGGCTAAAAGTAAGCAGGCAAAGCCTGTTGAAAAGGAAGAAAAGGTACTCTTTAAAGATTCGGACACAGACTGCCTCCTTGAGCTGTCATCGAATTGCCTTGGAAAGTATAGACGCGTATTTCATCAATACTTAATTTAAGTCTGAATTACATGTTGTGCTTAAACGAGCCTGTTTAATACCTTTGTATGACTTGGTAAGGATTAAGAATAACAATAGTAACAAATGGATTATCGCGCCAATGTTAGCTTCTATTCTATTCTTATAATGGCTCAGTTTTAATACTAAAAATGATTAAATTGGAAAGGCCCCAAGTTTTTACTTCTTTAAGAAATTAAAAAACTAAATCTATATAACTGTTTTTAGTGCCCGCGCGACGAGCTTATTAATTATCGCTACCTAATCATATTCTTCCTACATATGAAAACGATTTTTGCTTGTTTGAGTCAACTTGAATGGCTAATCTAAAAGTAATGATCGATAAACAATCAAAAACCCAACGCGTGTTATAAAAGATCAATTCCTTTAAACCATTTTGCTCTATAGAAAATCTGCGACAATTAGAGCTTTCGAAACTTACCAAGCACTTCAATTCAGTTGTTGGACATTACAACGTTGCAGTGTGTCATTCTCTTGAAGAACAGGCGTTTGAATTGAACAGCGACCGACAGACGGCCAGCTCAGTCGCCGACCACTTGGGTCGATGATTTTATAAAGGGACAGGAAGTTCACTATGAAGAAAATATTCATAACACTGGCAAATTTATCGGGTATATCCGGTATAGTATTCTGCGGAGTATCCGGTGTATCGAGAGCATTCGGAAGCTATTACCTGCTTGGCTATGAAAACATGACTGTTTTCAACGCAGGAATCGGACTTATGGTGTTTTGCATGCTGATTAAGCAAGAGATCCTTTTATGGTCATCTCACCACCCCAAAAGCTAGAGCATCAGTAACGAAACAATAGCTCCTCAGAAGCAATTGCCTGACCTGGATGACGGATGAATCACCCAAGCTTAAATGACTGAATTGGATTTCTAATGTACGAATTGTTTTATGGACTAAAAGAAGAACCCTTTAGGCTAACTCCGGACTCGCGTCTCTGTTTTAACCATCCCAGCTATAAAAACGCCAAAGCCTACATGCAATACGCCCTGTACCGGAGAGAAGGGTTCGTTGTCGTTACAGGTCAACCCGGCACCGGAAAGTCGACGCTGATCAGCGATCTGACCTCTGAATTTGACGGCGGCCAGGTCAAATTCACCAGCCTTAATTGCACTCAGGTCCAGGCCGATGACCTAATACGCCTCATCGCACTGAACTTTGAGTTAGACGGGACCACTGAATATAAGTCGCTGCTGCTCCATGGGCTGAAACAACTTTTTCTGAAATTACATCAGGAAGGGAGACGCTCCCTGCTCATCATTGACGAAGCCCAGGATCTGCCTGAAGGCGCCCTGGAAGAGCTTAGATTGCTCACCAATTTGCAGCAAAATAACCAACCCTTGCTGCAAATATTCCTGGTCGGGCAGAGCGAACTGAGAAAAACCATCAGGTCCCCACAGCTCGAACAACTTC
>NZ_CBFIHX010000173.1:0-5675 GCF_965662505.1 Pseudomaricurvus sp.
GGATGAGTTCGGTGATATGGGGCGTCGTTTTGATCGCATGATGGCGGAAATCGGTCAGCTCATGGGGCAGCTACAACAAATGGGATTGGATCTGACTCAGGCTGCGGAAAATCTACTGCGTGTGAATGAACAAAACAAGCAGCAGTCACAGCAGCAGTCCGGCGAGATCGCCACAGTAGTGGACGGTATGGGGCAGATGCACGCCGCGGCTGAAGTGGTGTTGCAAAATGTCGGTGCCGCGGAAGATGTCAGTCGTAATGCACAGCATATGGCGGCAGACGGTGATCAGACAGTACAGGACACCGTATCCGCCATTCAGCATGTGGCCGAGGTGGTTAACAAAGCCGCCGGGGGTATGGATGTGCTCAAGCGGGACAGCGACAACATCGGTACGGTGCTGGAAGTGATCAATGCCATTGCGGAGCAGACCAATTTGCTCGCCCTAAACGCCGCCATTGAAGCCGCTCGCGCCGGGGAGCAGGGACGCGGATTTGCGGTTGTGGCGGATGAAGTTCGTCAGCTGGCCAGACGGACGTCAGATTCGACCCAGGAAATTCAGCAAATCATCAACAATATTCAGCAGGGGACGTCATCGGCGTCTCAACAGATGGCTGACGGCGCACAGGCAACCGATCAGGCGGTATTGCAGGCACAGAAAGCCAGAGAGTCGCTGGATACTATCATGCAGGGCTTCGCTACCATTGGTGATCGCTCGGCAGACATCAAAGCCGCCAGTGATGAACAGCGGGATCTGGTGGTCAGAGTGGGCTCAGGTGCTTCCCGTATTGATGATCTCGCTCAGCAGGGCGCTTCTCTGTCCAATGACGCACTGGACACCAGTCGTCTGGTGTCGGACATGGCGGTGGAGCTGGGGACTAAATTGAGAGCATTTAATGTCTAAAGGTCTTATGGCCACCCGCTCGCAATTTGAATATTCGCGATTAGTACGTTCGCGATAAACAGCCACTGTCTGTTACTGTAAGGCTTTGATTCATCTTGCAGTCATGATTTTTAGATCGATTTAAACACAGGGATAGAACAGAAAATGTACACCGATGAAGATTTAAACCGCGCCGTGGATCGGGGCGTTTTTACACCGGATTCCGTCGATTCATTTCGGCAAATGATGGCGGAAGCGCGACATTCGTCGGTGGCGGATGAAGAAAACTTTCGCTTAATTGGCGGCTTCAACGATATTTTTGTGGTGATTGCCTGCCTGATTCTGACTTATTCAGCGTCATGGGTCGCTGGAACCGTGGCGCCGATCCTGGGCCCGTTGGTGATGGCCGCTGTGGCCTGGGGATTGTCAGAGTTTTTTGTGCTGCATCGTAAGATGGCGTTGCCGGCGATTGTCTTGTTACTGCTGTTTATCTGGGGGGTATTCTCCACCTGCACTACCGCAATGGGTGTTCAAAGTTCATCCACGTTTGGGGTGGCCATGGCCGTTTCCGCGGTTGCGACAGGACTTCACTGGTGGCGTTTTCAGGTGCCCATTACCGTGGCGGCGGGCATGGCAACCATCGTCGGCTTTGCGTTTTATTCTATCTTGTCGGCCTTTCCGCAGTCCCGGGATTGGGTGACTCTGATCATCTTCCTGGGAGGCCTGACCACCTTTGCGGTCGCCATGTGGTGGGATATGTCGGATCGTGAGCGGATAACGCGTCGTTCGGACGTGGCCTTTTGGTTGCACCTGCTGTCGGCCCCGTTGATTGTGCATCCGGTTTTTTACAGTCTCGGGGTGTTGAGTGGCGATGACAGTGTCGGCAATGTAATTACCATTGTGCTGGTGTATGTGGTGATGACCCTGGTGTCACTGGTGATTGATCGGCGTGCGTTTATGGTTTCTTCACTGGTGTATGTGCTCTACGCGGTGTCGAGACTGTTTGAAAACTACGGCGGTGTTGGCGGCAATTTGGCGACCACCGGAATCATTATTGGGGGCGCGCTGATACTGCTGGCTGGATTTTGGCACAACGCTCGAGCTGTGCTGGTGGCGCGGTTACCGGCAGTGATTCAGAGTCGCGTGCCGGTGCTAGGGCCTGTTAAGACTCATTCGATGGCCACTGTTGTGACTAAAAAGCCACCAATTTAGGCGCGAAGAGCGTGGTTTGGTTATTCCAAATGAGCGATGAGCAACGACAAGTGGTGGCTTTTTAGGCACAACCCGAAGGGCTGGGTCCAGTTTTGCGTCCAACGTCGTTGCCAGTCACTTATGTAGAATGACTACACCGCGCTCCTGTCGCCTAGCTGGACACAAAAATGGTCTCCAGCAGTGATCATCGAATGAGTGTTAACAGGCCCTAAGTCGATGAAGGTTATTTAGACTTGGGTTTCATCTTCTCAGCTTTAATATCTTCAGGTTTAACCGCTTCCAGGGAGGGATCGGTATGCCCTCCCCATACCTCATTGACAACGTGATCGCGGATGTTGCTGTCTAAAAAGCGGTAATAACCTTCTTTAAAGGCGGTGTTCCAGTCGTGTGACACATCACCGCCGTGTTTCAGGATAATCTGTTCCAGACCCTCCAGATCACATTCCATGGCATCGTAGCCAATGTGCAGCGTCGAAGAGGGCGCTTCATAGGAAGCGCTGTCGACCCCATAGGTGGTTTCAATCTCGTTGAGCATGGCTCGCTCGTTACTGCTGTCGATGCCTTCCAGTTTCAAGTGCCTGACAACGAGGTGAACCTCGCGGGTTTGAGGGTCGTCTTCTGGTTTGTCCATAACGGTTTATCCATTACAAATTGATCGAATAGATCGGCTGTTTTATTTGTGAGCAATGGGCTTGTCGGTGAAAAGGAAGTCTTTTAAATAGCCCTCGAAAGTGGAGTCTTTGCGTCGGATCCACTCCAGCACCATCGCGGCGTGCTCTTTCTCTTCGTCACGGTTGTGTTTCAGGATGGCTTTTAGCTCATCATCTTTGCAGGCGTCCATGCGCTGGTTATACCAGTCGACGGCTTCCAACTCTTCCATCAGCGAGACAATGGCGCGATGCATGTCTCTGGTCTCATCACTCAATTCATTGATTGGCTCGTGGTAACCTTCATTTGCCATGTTTCTGTCCTTTCTGGTCGGGTGTTAAATTAGGTCGAGTGTTAAAACAGGTTGGTTTTTTGTGATTGCAAGGCGTTCCCTGCAAATTCTCCTGTATTTGTATGACGATTAATCACTTAGCACACGCGGATCATTTGTATATTGAGCCGCCTGAATTAACAATATAGACCCAGTGACACAAAACACAACGCAACTCGGACGGTGATGAATGACAGAACAGCATGGAATTTGGGTGGTAATCATACTGACTTTGTTCGCCGGGCTGGCTATGCCTGCCGGGGCACTGCTGGCGCGTATTGATCGTATTCAGCCGCAGTGGCTGGATGAAGAGTTGCGCCATACCGTGACGGCCTTTGGCGGCGGGGCGCTATTTTCCGCTGTGGCGCTGGTGCTGGTGATCGATGGCGTTGAACACCTGTCCATTAACCATGCCGTGATCATGTTTTTGCTGGGTGGATTGTCCTTTATGGCTCTGGACGTCTGGTTTTACAAAATCAATACCCCTGCCAGTCAGTTGGCCGCGATGCTGTCTGACTTTATTCCAGAGTCTCTGGCTCTGGGGGCTGCGCTGGCGTTTGGCAAGGATACGGCCTTTTTGTTGGCGGCTTTGATTACCTTGCAGAACTTGCCGGAGGGTTTTAATGCCTATCGCGAGCTGCGGAGCCGTCTCTCTGCTGGCCGTATCATCGGGTTGTTTATTTTGATGGCAGGCCTGGGGCCATTAGCCGGTCTAGTGGGGTACGTTTGGCTGGTGGAAGAGCATCAGCTGCTTTCCAGTATTATGCTCTTCGCCGCCGGAGGCATCCTCTATTCCGTCTTTCAGGACATCGCTCCACAGGCCAAGCTGGACAGACACTGGTGGCCACCGATGGGAGCTGTACTGGGCTTCTCTCTTGGATTGATTGGGTACATGCTCACGACGGCCTAAATGGTTCCAGGCTCATGGCTTATAATGATCCGGAAAAGCGTCTGAGGGCAGGGCGGCATGGTATGATGGCCGCATCTCCGTGTGATCGCCTGTCCGAGTGTTTTTATTCAGGCCATTTTCGGTCTTCATGCTTCTTATCCTGTAGGCTTTATTGTGCAAAATCCCTCGTTTGACCAACTGCAACTTCCTGTCGATCTGCTCGACAACCTGAAATCTCTGGAATACCACGCCATGACGCCGGTACAGGCGCAAAGCTTGCCTCTGGTGTTGGAAGGTAAGGATATCATCGCTCAGGCCAAAACCGGCTCGGGCAAGACCGTGGCTTTTGGATTGGGGCTGCTGGCGCGACTGGACGTGAAAAAGTTCCGCATTCAGACGCTGGTGTTGTGTCCCACTCGTGAGCTGGCTGATCAGGTGGCAAGGGAGATTCGCAAGCTGGCTCGTGCGGTTCACAATGTGAAGGTTCTGACCTTGTGCGGCGGTATGCCTTTTGGCCCGCAAATCGGCTCACTGGAACACGGTGCGCATATCGTGGTGGGGACGCCGGGACGTATCGAAGAACATCTGCGCAAAGGGCGACTGAACGTGGAACACGTGCAGACACTGGTGCTGGATGAAGCCGATCGCATGCTGGATATGGGGTTCCAGGCAAGCCTCGAAGCCATCATTGCTCCGATCCCCACTCAGCGTCAGACGCTGTTGTTCAGTGCGACCTTTCCGGAAGAGATCGAAAAAATATCCCGCAATATCATGAACTCGCCAGAGCGCATTACGGTGGAAAGTCCTCAGGAAGAATCCACCATCAGCCAGTATTTTCACCCCGTCGACAATGAAACTCATCGTCGTCAGGCGGTGGGGCTGCTGTTAATGCAAGACAAGGCAACTTCAGCCATTGTGTTTTGTAATACCAAGCGTGAATGTCAGGAAGTGGCCGATGAATTGTCCGATCAGGGATTCTCGGCACTGGCGCTGCACGGTGATCTGGAGCAGCGGGACCGCGATCAGGTGCTGGTGCGTTTTGCCAACAAAAGTGTTTCGGTTCTGGTGGCTACCGACGTCGCCGCTCGGGGGCTGGACATTGAAGAGCTGGATACCGTGATCAACTATCACATTGCCCGCGATCCCGAGGTGCACGTTCACCGTGTTGGTCGTACGGGGCGCGCCGGCAGTCATGGGCGTGCGCATACGCTCTACGGCGAGAAAGAAAACTTCAAACTGCGGTTGCTGGAGGAAGAGCAGGGGGTTGTGGTTGAGCGTGAAATTCTGCCTCCGGCTTCCCTTCTCAACGAGCGACCTGCTCGTCCGCCCATGGTGACCTTACAAATCGATGGCGGGAAAAAGAGCAAGGTCCGTCCGGGGGATATTCTTGGCGCCCTGACTGGCGAAGGCGGTATCGAGGGCAGTGACGTTGGAAAAATACAGATCTTTCCGATGAGTTCTTATGTCGCTGTTAAACGTGAAGTGGCGAAAACCGCGCTGAAAAAACTGGGTGCCGGCAAGCTGAAAGGCAAAAATTTCCGCATCAGGCAACTGAGTGGCCGCTAGCCGCTAAATTAAGCAACCGGGGGACTGTTTGTCTGACATCCTCCCCGATTGTGGCTGACTTCTGACTGTATTTTCTTTAAACAGACCCTGTGCTAATCTTTGCCGGTCGCAAACATCACGACGTAAAACTCTGACGTCCGTCCCAGGCT
>NZ_CBFIHX010000174.1:0-5580 GCF_965662505.1 Pseudomaricurvus sp.
TTCTTAACTTTATATCTGTTTATATACTGCATTGCCTGTTTTTGCAAAGCGTAGTAAGGTATTTTCAAGTCGTACTCTACATACTAATAATGAAGGCAATGGAGGTGGTTTATGGCGCAATCAGCAGCCAGTCTGCAGGCAGAGAAAGACGGGTGTAAAGGAACTAATGAAGCGAATGAAGCGGATAAAGTTGAAATGTCCGCCGAAGCCAAATTGGCCGCTGCGATCGGTGAAGGGTGGCCGGCAGTGTCCTTGGATGAATGTCGGAAGCAGTTGTGTGCTGCTGGCGAGCGCTTCGAGATGGAGGTTCAGACGATTCGCGGCACCCCTTTGCGTGTATGGAAAAATGTGCCAAATAGTCTTGCTGACCTGGCTGACGCTGGGCGTGAGCATGGTGAACGGCTGTTTACCATTTATGAGGGAGAGCGCGTCAGTTACGACGCCTGGCACCGCGCAGTAGCGCATCTGGCTCACAAGTTTGAGTTAGAAGGCGTGAAAAAAGGCGACCGCGTAGCGTTGGCAATGGGTAATTTACCTGAGTGGCCGGTAGTGTTTTTTGCGGCAGCCAGTCTCGGCGCGATTGTTGTTCCGCTAAATGCCTGGTGGATGCCGGCCGAGTTAACCTATGCTTTGTCGGACAGTGGTGCCAGTGTGCTGGTGTGCGATAGCGAGCGTTTTCAGCGGCTGCAGGATGTGCGCTCCGACTTGCCGGATTTGCGTTCTGTGGTTGTGAGCCGCTCGACAGAAGCGTTGCCCGAAGGAGTCTCTTGCCTGGAGGACTGGATCGGTACTCCGGAGAATTATCAATCGTTGTCTTCTTTGTCTTTGCCGTCGGTGGATGTGTTGCCGGAGGATGAGGCAACTATTTTCTATACCAGTGGGACGACAGGCAAGCCCAAGGGGGCGGTTGGCACCCATCGAAATTGCCTTACCAATATCCTTTCCAGTGCTTATACGACGGCCCGCGCTGCGTTGCGTCGTGGGGAGGAGGTTCCCGAAGTCGAGCACAAAGTGTCTCTCGTGGTGATTCCTCTGTTTCATGTCACTGCTTGTAATGCGGCCATGATGGGCACGGTCTTTTATGGGCAAACCATGGTGTTTATGCCTGGCTGGGATCCGGTGAAGGCGTTCGGGATTATTGAGCGGGAAAAAGTGAATGCTACCGGAGGGGTGCCGACTATTGCCTGGCAATTGTTGGAGCATCCGGAGCGTCATAAGTATGACCTGAGCAGTATTGAGGCGGTCTCCTATGGCGGGGCGCCGGCCGCGCCCGATCTGGTGTTGCGAATACATGAAGAGTTTGGTGCTCTGCCTGCGACGGGTTGGGGGATGACGGAAACGTCGGCCACGGTCACGATGTTGTCGTCAGAGGATTACCTCAATCGTCCCTCCAGTTGCGGTCAAGCTGTGCCGGTGGCAGATGTAAAAATCATGGATCTCGAAGGTCGGCATGAATTGCCAGCCGGTGAGGTGGGTGAGCTGTGGGCGCGAGGGCCGCAGATCGTGAAAGAGTATTGGGGAAATCCTGACGAATCCAAAAAGACTTTCCTGGACGGCTGGGTGCGCACTGGTGATCTTGCGAAGCTGGATGAAGAAGGGTTCTGTTACATCGTCGGGCGAGCCAAAGAGCTGGTGATTCGCGGTGGGGAAAATATCTATCCATCGGAGGTGGAGAACGTACTTTACGACCATCCGGCTGTTACGGATGCGGCGTTAGTAGGGATTCCACATAGAACACTGGGTGAGGAGCCGGCAGCCGTTGTGCATTTGGCGCCTGGCACGCAGGTGACTGAAGAGGAGCTAAAGTTGTGGGTGCGTGAGCGACTGGCGATCTTTAAAACACCGGTGAAGATTCTATTCAGTGAAACGATTTTGCCGCGCAATGCTAACGGCAAGATTCTCAAATTGCAGTTAAAGTCTTTGTTTGAAAAGCCTCAAGAGTGAGGCTTTATGGTTCGAAGAAGATTGCCCGAAGAGATTGTCCGAAGAAGTCTGTCGCCTCTTGATGTGGGGTGGCAGGCCGCGAGGGCTTATGCTTTGTTTTTGGCGCCGTCAGTGTCCGAATCGTTTAGCCGTAGCAACCCTTCCTGGGCGGCGCTGGCAATCAGTTTTCCTTCTCTGCTGTATACGCTGCCGCGATTAAAGCCGCGTGCGCTGCCTGACCAGGGTGTATCCATGACGTAAAGCATCCAGTCGTCGGCCCGGATTAAAGGTTCGTGAAACCATAATGAGTGATCGAGGCTGGCCGATTGCAGATTGGGTGTGTACCACGTGAGTTTGTGAGGGCGCATGCAGGTACTCAGTAGTCCCATGTCTGATGCAAATGCCAGGGCTGCGCGATGTATGACGGGGTCGTCGCCAAGTGTCTGGCGAGCACGAAACCAAATGGCGTGCTGAGTGTTTGCTTCTTTACTGCTGAACGGTATGTCCTGTGCGATTGGTCGCGTTTCGATGGGCAGTTTCCGCTGGAGTATTTTCATTAAACTGTCAGGAATCTGATCCGCATAGCGGTCGGCCAGCTGGTGATTGTTGAGCAGTTGCTCTGGTGGGGGTACGTCAGGCATTGGGTATTGGTGGTGGAGGCCGATTTCGGGGGTGTGGAACGAAGCGGTCATGCTGAGGATTGGGTTATCGCCTTGTAAGGCTAGCACGCGTCGGGTGCTAAAGCTTCGTCCATCACGATCGTTGTCCACTTCATAACGGATTGGCAGAGTGCTGTCGCCTGCGCGCATAAAGTAGGCGTGCAACGAGTGAATTGCCTTGGTAGTGGCGACTGTTTTGCTGGCGGCAGCCAGTGATTGGCCAATAACCAGGCCGCCGAAGAGTCTGCCGCGCTCTGCTGGTGGTTTCAGCCCTTGAAAGCAGTGGTGGGTATTGGGGGTGTTGTTTTCGTTACTTTCGTCACTTTCGTCACATAGTGTCTTTGGGGGTTGCTGGGGTATTACGTTGAGCAGCTCTTCAAGAGAGGTTGGGATTCGCGCTTGCGTGTCGGATGCTTGTGTCATGGGTCTTCCTGTGCCACAGATTTTTTATTTTTACATATTATTAGTGTATAGAGTATGTTTTATTTGCTAGTCTCTGAAAGTCAATTTAGTCGTATTCTAACTGTTTAATAAAAATAAACTACAAAAAATACCTGAAATATACTCTAATTCTTGGGTTTGGATCTGATTTTTTTGTTTCTGGTCTTTTGGTCTTGGAGTGGTCTTTAACTTTTTCAGAGTTTTAGGTATGAGCGAGGGCGGTCATGGATATACCCCAGTTTTCACCCCTAAGTGTGCACCCTGCACCGGGCCTGAGTGATGAAATCAATGACATTCGACAGCGGACAGCTGACATTCTGGCTCAACACGTTATCCCCAATGAAGGGGTACTGTTGAGTCGCGACGATCCTGATCGGCGGTCAGCTCTGGTGCGGGAGTTGCAGCAGCATGTTCGTCAGTGCGGACTTTGGGCGCCACATTTGCCAAAAGCCTACGGGGGGATGGGGGTAGGGTTTCTCGGGCATGCGTTTATGAATGAAATTATTGCCTGGAGTCCGGTAGCCAGTCGTATTTTTGGTGTGGTTGCGCCGAATGCCGGTAATGAGTCTCTGCTGGTCAAGTATGGAACGGAAGAGCAAAAGAAACGCTGGCTGGAACCGCTTGTGGCCGGTGAAATGCAGTCTTGTTTTTCCATGACCGAGCCAGACAACCCCGGATCGGATCCTCGTGCTCTGACCACCACTGCCGTGCGTGAGGGTGACGAGTGGGTGATTAACGGCCGCAAGTGGTTTACCTCCAATGGCCGAGCTGCTGATTTTGCTGTGGTTATGTGTCGCACAGAAGGAGATAGCGACACTGATGGATCGAGTTCACGCATGACACAAATCATTGTGCCGACCAATACGCCGGGTTTTTGCGTAGAGCGCAATATTCCGGTATGGGGGCATACCACTGGCGATCATGTCGAGATCACCTATACCAACGTGCGGGTGCCGCTGGAAAACCAGTTAGGTCGGCGTGGAAGTGGTCATGCTGCAGCGCAGGATCGTCTCGGAGCCGGTCGGGTCTATCATTCCATGAACTGTATTGGGCATATGTGGCGCTCCTTCGATCTGATGGTTAAGCGTATGACAGAGCGCAAGGTGCATGGTGGTTTGCTGGAGTCCAAACAGATGATGCAGGACTTTGTGGCAGAATCGTATATGGATATTCAAACGGCTCGCCTGCTGACCATACGCTGTGCTGAAAAAATCGATGCGGGTGAAGATGCCCGCACGGATATTTCCGCGGTTAAAGTATATGTGCCCAGAGTACTTCATCAGGTGGTGGATCGTGCGATTCAAGTGTATGGCGGCATTGGGTTGTCCAGTGATTACCCGCTCGCCAGTTTTTATTTGGCAGCGCGAACCTTGCGTCTTGCAGATGGCCCGGATGAAGTTCACAAAATTCTGATTGCCAAAAATATTCTTGGCCATTATCACCGTGGTGGCACGATGGATTTTGCTGCATAGCTGACGCGTTCATACATTGCTGATTGCAGGATAATAATAATGGAAAAGATCGTTAAGCCGGGTGCGGCTAATGGTGGTGCACCCCTGTCAGCGGATCAGGCTTTGCCGCCACTTAAAAAGTCCACACGAATTGTCTACGGTGTTGGTTCGGTGGCTTACGGCATTAAGGATCTCGCTTTTAGAAGCTTCCTGCTGATCTATTACAACCAGGTGATCGGTGCGCCGGCGACGTTGGTGTCGGCGGCTATTATGGTTGCTCTGGTTGTGGATGCGATCAGTGATCCTGTCATTGGACAGTTTTCCGACCGGTTGAAAACCCGCTGGGGCCGTCGGCACCCTTTGATGTATGCGTCGGCCATTCCGGCCTCTCTGAGTTTTCTGTTTTTATGGATGCCTCCTGAAGGGTTATCGCATACTGGGTTGTTTATCTATCTGGTGTTAATGGCTTCGCTGGTGCGTACCTGTATCACTTTTTATGAAATTCCCAGTTCGGCCTTGGCTCCGGAATTGACCAGTGAATATGATGAGCGCACCTCGATTGCGAGTTATCGCTATTTCTTTGGGTACGTTGGCGGTTTGGGGATGTCATTTTTAACCCTGTTTGTGTTTTTGCGTCCAACGGAAGAGTATCCAGTAGGACAGTTAAATCCGGAAGGTTATCTGACATTTGCCGTCGTTGGGGCGCTGGTGATGATCGTCACCGTATTGCTATCGAGTATGGGAACACATCACCGCATTCCCTACCTGAGGCAGCCGGATGTTAACAAGATTGGCTTTCTGGAAACGCTTAGGCAGATGCGTGAGAGCTTTTCCCATCCGGGCTTTTTGGCCATTTTATCGTTTGGTGTATTGAAGTATACGGCCATTGGCATGACTGGCGCTCTGACTCTGTATTTCGGGACTTTCTTTTGGGGATTGGAGTCGCGTCAGTTAGCCCTTCTGGCATTGGACGGTGTTGTGGGAGCGTGTCTGGCGTTAGTGTTAGCGCCTAAAGTTTCCAGACGATTTGGTAAGCGGAATTCAGCATTCTGGCTGGCTGTAGTGGCGGTAGTGGCGGTTCTGGTGGCAATTACGCCTTATATTTT
>NZ_CBFIHX010000175.1:0-272 GCF_965662505.1 Pseudomaricurvus sp.
CATTGAGATTCATACCTTTGACCGGTTTTTCATCGATTTTGACAATCAGGTCGCCGGCCATCACACCAGCCTTGGCCGCCGGAGTGTCATCAATGGGGGAAATCACCCGCACGTAACCATTTTCCAGTCCCACCTCGATGCCCAGCCCGCCGAACTCGCCGGTGGTGTTCATCTGCAAATCGTCAAAGGAACTGGCACCGAGATAGGCGGAGTGAGGATCCAGCTCGGACAGCATGCCTTTGATGGCGTATTCGAGCAGAGTGCTGTCTTCC
>NZ_CBFIHX010000175.1:282-5549 GCF_965662505.1 Pseudomaricurvus sp.
CTGACGGATGTGTTCATAGACCTTGGTGAAGGTGCGCAGGTCGTCCAGGGGCAACAAACCCTGAGCTTCAGCATCTGCGGCACTGGTGGCGTCTGTGGCCGGGGGAACCTGAGGTTGGACCGGTGCTGTCTCCTCCGCCAAAGCCAGTGGGCTATTCAGGCTGGCGACAGCGATCATCAGCGCCAGTGGGCGAAAGAGTGAGGATAGCGGCATGGTTGACTCCAAATGGCTGGATGGGGTTCTGTCATGGGGGTTCGGGTAGCTGGAGCAGCAATCCTGAGCGCGATGACGGAGTAGGCTGTTAATCTATGAACAACAGAAACTTTAATCCCTGAAAAAACAGAATCTTTCTCTAATTGTAGACGGTTAACCGGGTCGGGTTCCTGTCAATTGGATGCGAACAGGACGACGAAGTTCCGTGCTTGGCATCATGGCTGAATCTCCGTTTATGACGTATGCCACCGTTTATAAGGTGCATCCCATGTTGATAACGTACACCACCCCATGTTGATAACGTACATCCCATCTTCATAACTTGCACCAAAGCGTTGGATTGGTGGGTTTGCCTTTGTGGCGGATCTCGAAATAGAGGCCGGCTTGCGACTGGCCACCGCTGTTGCCAACGCGGGCAATGGTTTCCCCGCTGTTTACCCAATCGCCGGCCTCTTTCAGCAGAGCCTGGTTGTGGGCGTACAGGCTCATATAACCGTCGCCGTGGTCGATGATCATCAACAGGCCCTGGCCACGCAGGTAATCGGCGAATACGACTCGTCCGTGGTGGATGGCCGTGACCTTGTTGCCAGCTTTGGCGCCAATCAAAACCCCTTCCCAGTTCAGCTTTCCTGCCACTTTGGTGTGGCCAAATTTCTTCAGCAGTTTGCCCTCAGCGGGCATCGTCATTTTGCCGCGGCGCTTGGCAAAGGGCTGGCCGTCGCCGGGCAGGGTGAGGTTGGCGATGGCGGCACTGACTTCTTCAATCAGGCGCTCCAGACGCTGCTGATCCTGGGACTTTTGCTTCAGCTGTTCGTCTTTGCGCTGAATACTCTGGCTTAATCGGGCGAGGGTTTTCTCCCGCTCGCTCTGCTTCAGCGTCAGTTGCTGGTGACGCTGCTTCAGCTGTTGTTGGCTGTCGAGCAACTCCTGAGTGCGGGCTTCGATGCGTGGTTTGATGGTGTCCAGCTCGGCCAGGGTATCCAGATAGGTGTCGATCTTATCGGCCCGGGCGTCGAGGAAATAGCGATAGTAGCGGGACATGCGGGCGAGCTTTTCCGGCTGCTCCTGATTGAGGAGCAGTTTAAGCTGGCTCTGCTGGCCCATTCGGTAAGCGGCGTTGATGTATTCGGCTATCTGCGCTTGCTGCTGTTGGCGGGCGGCTTGCAACTCATCCTGCTTCTGGTTGAGTTGCGCTAGTTGCTTTTTTTGGCTGGCAAGCTCCCCCTGGAGCGTCTCTATTTTTTTCACCAGGGCGCCGATATCCACTTCGGACGATTGCAGGTCGTTCTGCAATTGGTCGCGGCTGGATTTCACTTTATTGAGCTCAGACTTGAGCTGGGCGATGGATTCTTTCAGTTCTTCCAGTTTCGCCTGGTAGTCCTCGTCGCTGGAGGATTGGGCGAAGCTGCCGCTGGCGAACAGCAGGCAGAGAGCGATCAGGCTGTGCCTCAACATAAATACGTTTACCCGTAGGAAATTGGAATGTCGAAAATTCGAAAAGTCAGTGTAGCGGATCCCGACGTTGCTGGGTATGGGGGCGTGCTTCCGGCTGGAGTCGGCGCCCAAAGGGCTGGGCGCCTGAGAGATTAAGCTCTACGGTGTTGATCCTGGCTAGTCTGGAGCCAGTCCAGGACAGAGCCAGTTCAGGACAGGGCCCGCTTAATCCAGCTCAACCAGATTCTGGCCAGTCATCTCCGCCGGTTGTTCCACTTGCAGCAGAGCCAGCATGGTGGGAGCGACGTCGGCCAGACTGCCGCCGTTTTTCAGCTGTAGCTGACGCGGGCCAACATAGGCAAACGGCACCGGCAGGGTGGTGTGCTGGGTGTGTTTTTGGCCGGAGGTTTCATCGAACATCTCTTCGACGTTGCCGTGATCGGCCGTCACCAGCGCTTCGCCACCGACTTTTTCCAGTGCGGCAAATACTTCGGCCAGACAGCTGTCCACGGCTTCAACGGCTTTTACGGAAGCGTCGAAATCACCGGTGTGGCCTACCTGATCACAATTGGCGTAGTTGCAGATAATCGTGTCGTACTTGCCGGACTCAATGGCTTCCACCAGCTTTGCGGTCACTTCGGGGGCACTCATTTCCGGCTGCTGATCGTAGGTTTCAACGTCCGGTGACGGAATCAGAATGCGGTCTTCGCCGCTGTAGGTGTCTTCCTGTCCGCCACTGAAGAAGAAGGTCACGTGGGCGTATTTCTCAGTTTCGGCGATACGCAACTGTTGTTTGCCGGCCTTGGCCATGACATCGCCAAAGGAGTTCACCAGATCGGCGGGCGGGAAGGCGATCGGCGCATCGATGTCTGCCGCGTATTCGGTGGTCTGAACGTAGGCCGCCAGTGCTGGACGAGCGCTGCGGGTGAAGCCGTCAAAGTCGTCTTCCACAAACGCGCGGGTGATTTCACGGGCGCGATCAGGACGAAAGTTCATAAACAGAACTGCGTCGCCATCGTTGATGGTGGCAGCGCTTTCACCTTCAGCGGCGATCACAGTGGCTTTGACGAATTCATCGTTCTCGTCGCGATCGTAAGCGGCCATCAGGCCTTCAACGGCACTGGTTGCCTGGTAATCGGCCTGGCCGGTGGTCAGCAGATCGTAGGCCTGCTGCACGCGATCCCAGCGGTTGTCGCGATCCAGTGCGAAAAAACGACCGATGATACTGGCCACACGGCCCACGCCCAGATCACGCAGCTTGTCTTCGGTTTCCTTCAGCGGGTTCTCGGCGCTGCGCGGGGGCACATCGCGGCCGTCGAGGAACGCGTGTACGTAGACTTCTTTTGCACCACGTTGGGCGGCAAGATCGACGGCTGCCTTAATGTGGTCGTCGTGACTGTGAACGCCACCGGGCGACAGCAGGCCGAGAATGTGTACGGCTTTGCCGTTGCTGACGGCTTTATCGACCGCATCGACGTACACCGGGTTGGTGAAAAAGTCGCCGTCGGTGATGGCCTTGTTGATGCGGGTAAAGTTTTGGTACACCACCCGGCCGGCACCCAGTGTCATGTGGCCGACTTCGGAGTTCCCCATCTGCCCTTCGGGAAGGCCTACAGCCATGCCGGACGTGTGTATAAGGGTGTGTGGGCGCTCACTCCAGACGCTGTCCCAGACGGGTGATTTGGCCGCTTGAATGGCGTTGTATTTCGCGTGTTCAGAGTAGCCGAAGCCGTCGAGAATCAGCAGTACCAAAGGTTTTTTTACATCAGTCATGGCGAATGTCAGTGTCCGGTGATGGGTGGAATCCTGGGGGTGCCGCAGCAAGCCTTTGTTGGATGTAGCGCAGCCGACCCTTGTAAAGTTGCCAATTCTACCGGTTTCACCGGTGCAACTCCATTGGGGCTGGGCTATCGAATGCATAGGCTGTGCCTGATTCACACAATTCATTCGTGTATACTCCACGCCTTTGTCGGCTGCCTGGGCGGTCGGAATCGATTTCAATTTGTGTAGGACGTGAGATTCTGTGGAAAATATCCTAATTTTTGTGAGCGAGCAGTGGATGCTGGTCAGTGTGTTGATCGTATTGGTGGCCGCTTATTTCTGGACCGAGGGTCGCAAGGGCGGATCGACGCTGTCGATTCACAGTGCAACCCGCATCATCAACAACGGTGAAGCCGTGGTGGTGGATCTGCGTGAGGCGAAAGAGTTTAAAGCCGGTCATATTGTCGATGCTGTGAATATCCCTCACAACAAGCTGGCAGAGCAGTTGCCGCAGCTGGAAGGCCACAAAAGCAAAACCCTGCTGCTGGTGGACAAAATGGGCCAGCACACCGGCGCTGCCGGCCGCACACTGAAGTCCAAAGGCTTCGAGGTCAGCCGTCTGCAAGGCGGTATCAGTGAGTGGCAGGGGCAAAACCTGCCCCTGGTGAAATAATCAAAGAGCTGAACTAGAGAATTTATTATGTCTGCTGTTACCCTCTACACCACCCGTTATTGCCCGTTCTGTGTCCGCGCCAAGGGGCTGTTGGATCATAAGGCCGTGGCGTACACGGACATCAGTGTGGATAACAACCCCGAGCTGCGTCAGGAAATGATGGCCAAAAGTGGGCGTCGCACCGTGCCTCAGATCTGGGTGGGTGAGCACCACGTGGGTGGTTGTGATGAGTTGATGGCGCTGGAGCGCAGCGGCGATCTGGACGAGATGCTGGCGGCCGGGTAAGAAGCCGAGTAAGAAACGATCCGGCGTCCAAATCGTAAAATCTGTTGTTTCGGGGTTGATTTCATTTGGGCAGCCCCCATAACTTATCCAACTTAAGGCTCGTTTTGAGCCTGACAGCAGCATGACGAAACCCTAATTAGATTAACCCCCAATTATAAAGAGCGAAGACAGTATTATGGCTGACGAACAAACCACCGAAACACCAGAAGGCGCCGCAGAGCAGGCAGGACAACAATTTGCGATGCAGCGCATCTATCTGAAAGATCTGTCTTTCGAAGCGCCTATGGGGGCTGAAGCCTTCCGCAAGCAGTGGAAGCCACAGGTGAATCAAGAGCTGAACACCAAGACCAACAAAATTGAAGACGGTCTGTATGAAGTGGTTCTGACTCTGACCATCACGGTTAAACTGGAAGAAGAGACTGCTTTCCTGGTGGAAGTGCATCAGGCCGGCCTGTTTGGCGTTAAAGGCATCGAAGGTCAGCAACTGGCTCAGGTTCTCAACACGGTTTGCCCGAACATTCTGTTCCCGTACGCTCGTGAAGCGATCGACAACGTCATCACCAAAGGCAGCTTCCCTGCCCTGATGTTGCCACCGATCAACTTTGACGCTCTGTTTGCTCAGGCGATTGCCCAGGCCAAACAGAAAGCTGAAGGCGAAGCGGGTGAAGCAACCGTTAACTAAGCTCAACTGAGTTTAGTGATTCTGAAAAGCCTCGCATTTGCGGGGTTTTTTTGGTTTTGAGAGCTATTTTGGTTTTGAGAACTATCTTGGTTTGAGAACTACACCGTGGAGATCAGAGAGTGATGACCCCGGATGAATTGTCTGAGCTGGCACCCTTCAGCCAGGCCGTGGTGCGTTTGATTGGGGCCATTCCCGAGGGCGCAGTGACGACCTACGGTG
>NZ_CBFIHX010000176.1:0-5534 GCF_965662505.1 Pseudomaricurvus sp.
ACTATCTCCCAAAACTCCGAAGAAAATACTGTGCGCTGCATGCACTGCTAATGGATCGGGTGCGTACATCATAAAGCTTTCCAGCTTCCACGACTGCAATCCAGCACCAAATAACCGATCATTGGCTACGTTAATGCTATATTGCCATGCATTAATTCTTCCCATCGCGGAGGCATCTTCCTGATAGTTTTGTATAGTCTCCATTCGTGTATGCCATGATTCAGGCATAAAACTGAATGCAACAATCGCCATGACAATTAATAACGGGCCAGTCAATACTTTGTACGAAGACGATATCCAAAAATAACCCGCCAAAGCCAAAATCGCGACCAGGGCTCCTCGAGATTGAGACCCTAGTGCGGAAGCCAAACTTAACAATATCGCTAGCAACATCAGGGGTTTTAACCATTTGTAGATGGTCGTTTGATAGACGTATACCATCAGCGGCACTACCATCAGTGTCGCCAGAGCCAAACTGTTATTTTCTTCAACAAAACTGCCCGGAGGCCCCCAAACCCGATAAGCCCCCCCTGTGAGTATTGTAAAAACCCCTCCTTTGATACTGTAAAAACCCAAAGACAATACGATGACATAAATTAACCAATCAATTTTTTTCTGATCGGTCATAAGCATAATGGTTAGTACCGTCACCAGCTGGATTTTAAATATACGATCATACATAGGCCATGCACTGCCAGGATACATGGCAAAGATAGTAGATAGCGTTAGCCAAACGAAAAATATTCCCCAAGTAATAGTCGTTTTATCAACAGGGATACTCTTTTTCGATTTATCCATAAAAATAGCCATGATAAGCGTCAGGGCCACAATTTGAGCAAACGGCATGTTGTACGCAAATCCCCAGGTCAGCCTATGGGGGTTCATATAACTCAGCCAGGACCAAACCAGAATACCAATATATGGTCGTTTCAAAATAAAAGGTAACGAGCCAAATACTAAAGCCGCGACAAGCAAATCTCTCATTTTTGAGAAGCCCCCCACTTTTTGGGGTGATGGGCTTCGCTAGACTTCGAATTGGCCGTATCTTGGGCGGGCGAGGTAACGGATTGGTATACTTGAATCAAGGATTCATTGATAGAGTTATACCAAAAGCGTTTTGACAAGGCTCGGATCCGATCACGATCAAACGTCGTTTCCTGCAAGTTCTTAATACATGCTATGAAGCTATCCGCTGTTCTATCTGGAGTGAGCTTGCCTAGCTCACTAGAGTTGATTGTCT
The DNA here is from genome assembly GCF_965662505.1 of Pseudomaricurvus sp. Classification (NCBI taxonomy): domain Bacteria; kingdom Pseudomonadati; phylum Pseudomonadota; class Gammaproteobacteria; order Cellvibrionales; family Cellvibrionaceae; genus Pseudomaricurvus; species Pseudomaricurvus sp. The sequence goes on from NZ_CBFIHX010000176.1 coordinate 1,241, forward strand.
CGGGGTTTCCTCCAACATCAGTTGCCAGAACTGGAGTGCCACAGGCAATGGCCTCAAGTAGCACATTCGCACAGCCTTCTCTGCTGGAGGCAAGGCACACCAAATCCACTGCATTGTAGATATCCACTAATTGTGGCTGCTGAACATTACCCAAAAACCGGACTCTGTCCTTCAGATTAGCACTGGAAACCTGCGCCTCCAGACTGTCTCTCGCTTCACCCTCTCCAACCAGAAGCAGTGTGATATCCGGCAAGGATTTGAGCGCTTCGATTAAGAGATGCTGCCCTTTGAGTTCAATTAAGTTTCCGACAGCGGCTACGGTATATTGTGACAAACCCAGCTGCTCTCTGAGCGCTGCTCGTTCTTGCTCATTCCGAGCCACAAATATGCTTTCATCGATGCCATTGGTCACAGTCATGACTTTTTCTGGTTTCATCCCCAAAGTAATCATTTTCCTATTCAGATCACCTGAGACACAGAGGTTCATTGACGCTTTTTCAGCGGCCCACAGCATCATTTTCCGAGCCAACCAATAATCTGATATTAGATTAATGTCACTGCCTCTGGCAGTAATGGTAAAAGGCGATTTAAGCCAATGAGATACCAACGCGACGGCAACCCCATCCGGGTAAAAATAGTGGCTATCCACCATATCCCAGCTTTCGCCAGATCGCCTCAAACGAGTAATGTTTAAAAATAGGCTGATGGCCAGAAATAAAGGTGTCAGGTACATGCCGATTTTGGGAATCACCAAATAGCGGGGGTGTAAAACCCGAATTCCAAAGCGGTATTCCTCTTTGGGAATATGCTGGTACTCCTCATAGTGAGATACAGACATCCACCGTGAAAGCCCCAGCATATTCCAGAGCCAAAGAACAAAAGCTGGACACCATGGAACCGGAGCCATAACTAGTGCACTCACCCGCTCCGTCTTGACTAAATTCTTTATCCGGTTCTCCACAAAAATGCCGTGCCGAAACTGATTTCGATTGGGGTAGAGAGTTGTAATCACTAACAGATTAATCACAAGCCACCTGACAGAATTGGCGCGTAGACGGCATTATAACGCTCAGTACTGGCTGCCCAATTGCGCTCACCCTCCACGTATTGGCGACCATTGTTTTGTAGAAAGCTCCAGACATCCCGCTCTTTAATCGCTCTTAATATGGTTTCAGCTGCTGCTTTCTGATCGCCGGCTTTAAACAAATACCCCGTCTCTTTATCGGCAATCAGCTCTTTATGTCCGCCGACATCAGAAGCCACCACCAGCTTGCCTTGAGCCATAGCTTCCAATGGTTTCAACGGTGTGACAAGATCCGTCAGACGCATAGGCATTCTGGGGTAGACCATAATGTCTACAGCATTGTAAAAGTCTTGGATAGTATCATGAGGGACACGCCCTAATATGAGAACATGCTCTTCCAGACGCAAAGCCTCAACTTTCGCTTTAATAACCGTCTCTTGAGGTCCCCCACCTACCAGTAACAGCTTTACAGTAGGATTTTGATGAATAATGGATGGCATCGCATCCAGAAGAAACGTCAAGCCTTCATATTCATAAAAAGAGCCAAAGAACCCTAGCACTACCTTATTCTGCAACTCATACTTTTGAATAAGCTGATCGGGTTTATCTTCACAGATATGAAACCGCTCAATATCGACAGCATTGGGAATCACAGTAATACGCTTAGGATCCACTCCTCGCTTAATGATATCTTTCCGTAGTCCTTCGCAAATGGTTGTGACAGCATCAGCTTTGTGGAATACGTAACTTTCGAGTTTACGCGTCAGGAAGTAGCGCATACTATTCTCCTGACAGGTGCCGAGATTTACTGCGGCATCTTCCCAAAAAGCCCGACACTCGTACACAACAGGTATACCGCGCGCTTTACCGACTCTCAGGGCGGCAATTCCATTGAGTGCTGGAGAATGGGCATGCAGCACGTCTGGTTTGACCTCATCCACCACTTCGTGCAGCCGTTTTGTCAGGCCGTGAATCACGCTCAGCGGCTCAGCATGAGCTACATTATGCCAACTGCCAGTTTGTGCGCGGGTACGGTAAAACCTCAGACCATCGACCTCTTCCTGATCTACGTATTTGTCACATCCGACTTCCACATCGTGCTTGGCCGAAGTTAGGTGTTCGGTTTGCCAGCCCATTGCCCTCTGGTGCCTAAGTATAGAGAGGGTTCGAAAGGTATAACCGCTATGTAGAGGTATTGAGTGATCAAGAATGTGCAAGATTTTCATGCGGGAACAGCTCTGACTTCAGGATTGTGAACCGGTGTTCCAAGCTGTGCTTCGCTGCGCATAAATGCCTCAAACATAAAGAGGGTCCATATTAAAGTGCTGTTATCCCTCACTCGCATGAGATGCTGATTGATCAGTGTCTCTATGAATGTCAAATTAAAGTACCCACAGTCAGCCATCAATCCCCCCAACAGACGCTGCTTCAAAAGGGGTTTCAGCGGACCACGAAACCAATCGGCCAGGGGTACGGCAAACCCCATTTTAGGACGATACAGAACGTCATTGGGTAAATAAGGTTCCATGGCTTTTTTCAGTAAATATTTGCCGCATTGCCCATTGAGTTTTAATGAAGGGGGTAGACCCGATATCCAGTCAACCAGCTTATGATCCAGCAATGGCACCCGGACTTCCAGAGCATGTGCCATACTGGCCCGATCCACTTTGGTAAGAATGTCCCCCACCAGATACGTCTTGGTGTCGATGTATTGAATCATTGTTAGGGGGTCATCGGTAGGAGCCTTCCGTGCATATTCCTCAAACAGATCCTGAGTCCGGTAACCCTGGAGATCCCGTTTCAAGCCGTCAGAAAATAATTCTTGCCGCTGCTGAGCTGTAGTTAAACCCACTGTGTGAAAATAAGCCTCAGTAGAACTCCGTGCCAACGCTTCAAATGTCGTCTTGGCTCTGAATACCCGCGGAGCCCAATCAGCCTTGGGATAAAAGCGTCCTAGAGGACCAAACACTCCCCGACGCATCCCCAGAGGCATTTTGGAACGCAGACGCTCTTCATTCATATGCCAGCGGTAGCGACGATACCCGGCCAAATGCTCATCACCACCGTCGCCAGATAAAGCCACAGTCACTTTTTGTTTGGCTAATTCACAAACCCTGTAAGTGGGGATGGCTGAACTATCGGCGTAGGGTTCGTCGTAGAGGTCAGCTAACTGATCCACCAAAGCAAAGTCATCACTGGCGACAGTCCCTTCAAAATGACTGGTCTGATAACGTTTTGCCACTTTTTGTGCGTACTCTGTCTCGTCGAAGCGGTTAACATCGAAACCTATCGAACAGGTATTCACTGGTGAATCGCTGAGTTCTGCCATCATCGCGACAACAGAACCTGAATCCACACCGCCTGACAAGAATGCCCCCAGAGGCACTTCGGCAATCATGCGGATTTTGACCGCCTCGCGAATGCGTTCGACCAGCTCATCCTGAAGATCCGATTCTTTTCGATGCTCTGCTGGCTGGCAATGCAGGTCCCAGTACTCTTTGGCTTCAAGTCTGGGAGCTGAACTTGCTTCGCCTACATGACGTTCGACCAGCAGACTGTGCCCCGGATTTAACTTTTTGACTTGTTTGTAAATGGTTTTGGGTTCAGGTACATATCCCAGCGAAAAATAATCTTCAATGGCTGTAGGGTCCAGCGTCCGATCAATATTGGGCAGGCATTTAAGGGATTTCAATTCGGAGGAAAATGCCAGGCATCCATCATCGAGGAGCGTATAAAACAGCGGTTTGATACCAAGACGATCTCTCGCCAGAAACAGCTGTTGGCGGTTACGATCCCAAATTGCAAAAGCGAACATACCACGGAAGTGCTCGACACAACGCTCACCCCACTCTTCCCACGCGTGTACAATAACTTCGGTATCACAACGGGTTTTAAAGACATGGCCGCAGCGTTTGAGCTCTTCCATCAACTCAATGAAATTGTATATTTCCCCGTTATAAGTCACGACCACGGAGTCATCTTCGTTAAACAGGGGTTGATGTCCACTGGCAATATCGATAATCGACAAGCGCCTGTGTCCCAGGCCCACGCCAGGTTCATTATGTACACCCGCACCATCAGGGCCGCGATGAAACTGTCTGGCATTCATCTGGTTCAGCAGCTCTTCCGAAATGGGCTGATGACCGCGAGTATCAAATAATCCGACTATACCGCACATGAGGAGTTATCCCTGTTCCCACGTTGATGTAAGTTCTTTATCCCTGAATTTTCTAGCGCAATCATCCCATAAACCCTGTCAACGTTCACGAA
>NZ_CBFIHX010000177.1:0-5532 GCF_965662505.1 Pseudomaricurvus sp.
CGGTTGCCAAAAATATTATAAGTCGCTTTGGATTCGGCGACGTCACCACGGTCGGTGGCGGTGCCATGGGCGCTGATGTAACCAATGTCGGAAGCGGATAGTCCTGCACCGTCGAGAGCCAGTTGCATCGCCGATTGCATAGTGTCGGCCTGTGGTTGGGTCACATGAGTGCCGTCACAATTTGTACCGTAACCGACGATCTCAGCGTAGATAGTTGCGCCGCGAGCCACTGCTGAATCCAGATCTTCCAGGATCAGACTGCCTGCACCTTCGCCAATAACAAGGCCGTCGCGATCCTGGTCGAAGGGGCGGGGTGAAGTTTCCGGCCGATCGTTGCGTGTGCTTGTCGCGTAAAGGGTATCGAACACGGCGGCTTCTGTTGGGCAAAGCTCTTCGGCTCCGCCTGCAATCATGTATTGCTGATGACCATAGCGAATGGCTTCGTAGGCGTAACCAATCCCTTGACTGCCGGATGTGCAGGCACTGGATGTAGTGTGTACGCGACCTTTCAGGTTAAAGAAAACGCTGATGTTCACCGGAGCTGTATGAGCCATCATTTTGATATAGGAATTTGCGTTGAGACCGTCGGTGCTTTGATTGATGAGCATGCGACCAAAATCTTTAAACGCGGCGGTCGAACCTGCCGAAGAGCCAAAGGCAACACCCATGCGACCATCCTTGATGCTTTCATCGTCGAGCAAGCCGGCGTCAGCCAGTGCTTGTTCGGTGGCACAGGTGGCCAGTAAGGCAATGCGTCCCATGCTGCGAACCGCTTTGCGATTGTAATGGGCGGGTCGTTCAAAGTCGGTAATGGGAGCTGCCAGCCGGGTATTCAGTCCGTCGTACACATCCCATTCATCCATGCGACGAATGCCGGTGTTCATGTTCTTCAGATTATTGGCCACTGAGTCCCAGTCGAGACCAATGGGTGACAATCCGGCCATGCCGGTAATGACTACTCGTTTCATAGAAACATAACTCGTATTAAAGCACTGGGTCGTTTCATCAACACATTCCACCGTTGACAGAGATCACCTGGCGGGTGATATAGCCCGCGTCTTCAGACATTAAAAAACTGATGGTGGCTGCCACTTCTTCGGGTTTGCCCATACGTCGGGCAGGAATCATCTTCATGGCTTCTTCCACCGGAACTTCGTCCACCATCTCAGTTTCGATCAGTCCGGGGGCGACACAGTTGACGGTGATGGCGCGCTTGGCCAGTTCCAAGGCGAGTGCCTTGCAGGCACCGATCAGTCCGGCTTTAGACGCACTGTAATTCACTTGACCGCGATTGCCCATCACACCTGACACCGAGGACAGCACGACGATGCGACCGGGTTTGCGGCGGCGAACCATCGGCATGGTAAGAGGGTTAAGCACATTGAAAAACCCGTCGAGATTGGTGTGAAGCACCAGGTCCCAGTCTTCTCCGCTCATGGCGGGAAAGGCGTTGTCGCGTGCGATGCCGGCGTTACAGACGACGCCGTAATAAGCGCCGTGTTCTTCTACATCATTGAGTAACTCTCTGGCAGCGGTCTCCCGGTCAGAAATATCAAATTGCAGAATGCGAGCGTGACGTCCGAGGGTTTCAATCTCTTGTTTGGTCTGTTGGGCTTCTTCCAGGCCGCTGCGGCAATGCAGAACGATGTCGTACCCATCCCGGGCCAGTCGCAGGGCGGCGGCTTTACCAATGCCTCGACTGGAGCCTGTGACAAAGATTGTTTTGTCCATAATTAACCTTAAGATGTTTCGTTTTTCAAAAATTCTGCGGCGTCATCCGGCTGGAACACATTGAGGTTCGCTTCGGCGACGATCATGTTAGCGGAATCTGCCTCTGAGGTAATCCGGCAGACAAACACGCCCAGTCCATTATCCGCCTGAAGTTCGCGGGTGACCTGAATGGTGAGTGTCGTACCTATGGGGAAAACAGGCGTGTTGCAGGTGTACTTGCGTGACCCAACCAAAAAACCGATGCGAATGTCTTCGCCAGCCTGTTTGGCCTCGACTCCGGCAAAGGCGGCAATGGCCTGAGCCATATATTCGATGCCTACCCAGGCGGGAACCCCACGATCGGTTGCGAACAGGCTGTCGGAACGGATGCACACTTGTGCAGTCAGTGAGCTTTCATCACTGCTGACAGTGTCGTCCAATAACGACATGGTACCTGAATGAGGCACCAGCTCGTCTATGTTGTAGTGCGGCTTAACCGCTTCGGCCGTCGGGCTCACGAGGTGCGCTCCAGTACCAGAGAAATATTATTGCCACCAAAGGCGAACGAATTGCTCATGGCGGCCGTTAAGGTGTGTTTGAAGGGCGTATCTACCAGGCGGATATTGGCCAGCTCATCATCATGTTCACTATCCCAGGCGTGTAGAGGAATACGGCCTTCCACGTCGGTCAGGGCCAGCCAACAGAAAGCAGCTTCAATGGCTCCTGCAGCCCCCAGTGTGTGGCCCGTGTGGGATTTGGTTGAGCTGCAGGGGGTGTTGCTTCCCAGCACTCGTTCCACCGCCAGACTTTCCATTTTATCGTTTTGCAGGGTCGCCGTGCCATGCAGATTTAAATACCCAATCTCTCCGGCCGTCAGACCGGCGTTAGCTAAAGCGGTGGTCATCACCCGTTCTGCGCCCAAGCCTTCCGGGTCGGGGGCAGAGATATGATGCGCATCGGAGCCTTCACCCACGCCGCTCAGTTGAACCGGTCCGGAGTCTCGACTGACGATGAACAGGGCTGCGCCCTCACCAATATTGATGCCGTTGCGAGTGCGGCTGAACGGGTTACAGGGTTGTTTGCTGACAGATTCCAGTGCTGAAAAGCCATTCACGGTCAGTTTGCAGAGCGAGTCCACGCCGCCAGCGATGACCAGATCGCATACGCCCATACGCAGCAGGCGGCGGGCACTGGCGAGTGCCTTGGCGCCGGAGGAGCAAGCGGTAGAGACCACGTACGCCGGACCTTCTGTGCCCAGCCAGCGGGCGAGAGTGGTGGCGGGGTTGGCCATTTCCTGTTGTTGATAATCAAACGTGGCCGGTAGTTCGGCGTGCTGTTGATAGTCGCTGATGGCGGTTTCGCCTTCGGCTATACCACTGGTGCTGGTGCCCAGCACAATACCGATTCGCAGTGGATCGATGCCTTTTTTGGCCTCTTCAAGAGCCGGTTGAATTTGTTCGAGAGCAGCGGCCATTAGCTGATTGGTACGGGTTCGCTCAATGAGAGGATAGGCGCTCAAGTCCGGCAGTGGGTCGTTCACCATGCCCAGAGGTAGAGGGCGACCAGGGGTAAAGTGGTCTGTGGTGCTCAGGCAGCGTTTACTGGTCTCGAACAGCTTTTGCCGCACGATTTCCGGACTGCTGCCCATGGCGCAAATTAGGCCAAGGTGATTGAGGTAAACGGGTGGCTGGTTCATGTCAGGGGCTCTCTGCGCGGTTGAGCTTTTCTCGCGTCAGCGTCTGGATCTGTAGCTGATAGTGCATCAAATGGTTGGTAATCGTGATGGATTCTAATGGGGTATCGGTCTTGTTTCCATCTGCGATGGCGATCGTCAGCGCCGGTTTCTGTCCAAGATACAGAATTCGGTCACCCGTAGCTTCAAGTGTCCAGTCGCTGCCTGCCAGTGCCTTTTGAATGACGTCTACTGGCCAGTAGGCCAATTGTATCTGGGTAAGAATATCCCGTCCGGATACCTCGTCTGGTAGCAGCGGAGAGGTGGATTCGGAAAAGTTATCTCCGTCGTAGCTTAGTGTCAGCAGAGTCTGACCCATCAGTGTCAGGCCTGCGAGATCGAGGCGTTCCTCGGTGACTGACCAGGCGGCCAGCAAGGTTTGCGGTTGACGGTTGTCTGTTGCAGCAGAGAGCGGAGCTATTGAGACGCTCTGGGTTAGCTGCCACTGCTGCCCCAGGCTGGCGGGTGAAAGCAAAGGCAGTTCCGGCAGTTGATGGCGAGAAGGCCAGCTGCTGCAAGCGGCCAGCAGGACGATCAACATGGCTGAGATAGCGGGGCGTATCATGCGAGACGGCACAACTCTGCCAGTGTGTTGATGCGGCGCTCGCTGTCTTTGACATAGGGGTTGTTGGTATCCCAGGCATAACCGGCGAGGATGGAGCTGATCATGGCGCGCACCTCACTGGATTGTTTGGGCGCAAAGATGATGTCCTGAAAGCGACCGTCGTACCAGGCTTCTACAAAAGTGCGGAAGGTATCGACTCCGGCGCGTAACGGTTGTGCATAAGTTGCTTCCCAATCGACTTCTTCACCCTGCAATTGTTTGTCCAGAGCGCTGGCCGCCAGGCTCGCAGATTTCATGGCGATGGTGACTCCTGAAGAAAAAACCGGGTCGAGGAATTCTCCGGCATTGCCCAGCAGCGCAAAACCAGGCCCCCAGAGTTGGGAGACATTGCTGGCGTAGCCACTGATCTCGCGAGCGGGAGTATCAAAGCTGGCGTTTGCCAGCAGTTTTTTCAGGGTGGGTTCCGAATCAATAATTTGCGCAAGGCGTTCATTCAGATCGTCACTGAAACCGTCGAAGAAATCACTGCGGGCGACGACACCAAAAGAACAGCGTCCGTTGGCAAAAGGGATAAGCCAGAACCAGACGTCTTTGTGTTGATGGTGAACGGTAATCAGGATTTTTTCGCGATCAAAGTCTTCGGCGGTAATGTTGTCCTCGACATGGGTAAACAGCGACGTGCGCGAAGGAAAATCACTGGGGCGATCCAGCTCCAGTAATCTTGGCAATACTCGTCCAAAACCACTGGCGTCCAGGACAAAGCGGCTTTGTAAGGTGTAGGCCTCTCCGTTTTCATCTTCGATGGTCAGTGTGGAATTACTGCCTTCAAATTCTATATTGACCAGTGTGTGACCCCAGGTGATTTCTACACCCTGACGTTCGGCCTCGCGGGCGAGAACGTCATCAAACGCTGCGCGTTGTACTTGAAAGGTTGTACCTCTGCCTTCGGAAAATTTTTGTCGGAAATCGAACGCAGAGCGGTCGTCGCCCCGAACAAAAGCGGCGCCGTTTTTAAACTGAAAATGATGTTGTTCTACGTGCTCGTGTACGGCGTCCAGCATGTTGGCTTCAGCGAGAAACTCCATGCACTGCGGCAACAGGCTTTCGCCGATGGAAAATCGGGGAAAATGTTGACGCTCAAGAATACGAACCCGATAGCCTTTGGCGTTTAGCAAAGTGGCCGCAACGGCTCCCGCTGGCCCGGCGCCAATGACGATAATATCCTCGATCAGGTTATCTTCCATAATTCATTTCTCAATGTAGTGATCTTAAAATTGTAAATAATAGGCTCATGACGTCATGTGTTGTCCTGAGCCCTAGGCTGCCGTGAAAACATCGGGGCGATCAACCAGACGCAGACAATACCAATAAGAACCGTCTGACCAAAAAAGTGTAGAACCGGAGTCGCGCTTAAGGTCAGTAAGCCGAACGCCAGCAAGGTTGTCAGTGATGACAGGGTGACGGCCAACCAGGTGTGCACACTGCAGTTGCTGTCGTACAAAAATATACTGGAATCCAGGCCTAT
>NZ_CBFIHX010000178.1:0-5419 GCF_965662505.1 Pseudomaricurvus sp.
TCCGAATTGCGTAACAATGTATCCACTTCGCTGCCGTCGGCAGGAAAAAAGGCAATACCCGCACGCGCCGCGGTTTCAATCTGTCGGGCACCAATCGTGAACGGCTGTGCCAACCGGTAACAAATACTCTCCGCCAAGCGAGCAACTGCGGTCATGCCCTGAATTCGATCCGCCAGACCGGATACCAGTACAGCAAATTCATCACCGCCGACGCGGGCAACCGTATCTTCATCACGGACACAATCCTGCAACCGCTGCCCCACCTGCTGCAATAACGTGTCTCCCAAAGCGTGACCAAAGCTGTCATTAACTTGTTTCAGATGATCCAGATCCAGAAGCAACAGCGCCACTTGCTGACCAGCTCTTTTAGCTCGCGCGATCGACTGCTTCAAACGATCCGTCAGTAACGTGCGGTTGGGCAAGCCCGTCAGAGAATCGAAGTATGCCAGCCGATGAATCAAGGTATCGCTGTGTTTTTTTTCGGTGATGTCCGAGAAATAACTGATGGTATTGACCACTTTACGGTTGTGATCGCGCAATACAGAAATCGCCACCCACGCCGGAAACACGCGTCCATCTTTGCGACGGTGCTGTATCTCACCTTCCCAAAAATCTTTGCGCTCAAGATTGTCGTGGATGGACTGGAAATAAGACTGGGTGTAACGATTGACATCCATCATCCGGGGCGACTCGCCAACCACTTCATCAAGACTGTATCCGGTCAGACGCTCAAACGCCTGATTAGCCTGCACGATCAATCCCTGAGCGTTGGTGATGTAAATGGCGGTCAGGTTATTTTCAAACACCTTCATCGCCAGAGCCATTGCCTCAGTGCTGTGTTTGCGTGACCCCACATCACAACCGATACAGATCAATCCTTCCGGGGCATTACCTCGTCCCACCAGAGGCACCACTTGCAGATTCAGGGATACACGGAAACCATCCCGATGAGAGACTTGCAACACCTCTGACCCCGCATCGTCACGATCAACCACATGGACTCTTTCTTCCGCGGTCTTCTCTAAAGCTTCTGGCGAAACCGTGGACAGCGTTGCCAATTGGCGCTGCAAGTAACGCTGCAATACTGAAAAACGCTGATCATCGTTGCAACTCAACTGCTGATACTCCAACGCCTGATTGTAGAGACGCTGAAACACCAGATTGCTGTAACCCAGCAACCCCTCAATGGAGGGGCTGACATAATACAGCGAACCGTCAAGATTCACGCCCAGCACCAGGTCGCTGAGACGATCAGCCAACTGCTCCAGCAAGCGACTGCCCAGACTTGATTCGATTACATTGCCACTCTGCGGCTGCTGCAAGGTCACCCGTAGCCCCCTCCTCTTTTTAGTACTGTCTATTACTCGCTCAGCGCTATTCTTTCAGCCCTACTCTGACAATACTTCTCTGAATGCATCGTGCTTTACTGCCCACATTGACCGGCGCGGGCAGCAGTCACTGTTTATGAGTTTTTTGTCCTGTTTTTACCTCCACCCTTCGGGACACAGGACTATAATTCTGGCTCAAGTATAGAAAGAGAACGGCATCCGGGGGCTACGATCGTCTCATTATTGAAAAGTCATCTAGATCAGCCGCCCGACTACAACGACAGGATCTAACTCAAGAGCCACTCTATTGACGCTCTAAACTGACCCTCTAGTTGGCTCTCTAATTGGCTCTCTATTTGCCTCTCTATTGACTACGCCGCGGCTTTTTCCCACACTTGCGCCCACTTCACGGTGTCCCAGTCTGTAACGGCCAGACGCCTGACTCATTTTTTAACTCGCACTGAGGTTTCCAGCCATATGGCACAGTACGTTTACTCCATGAACCGAGTGGGCAAGGTAGTTCCGCCCAAACGTGAAATTCTTAAAGACATCTCCCTGTCTTTCTTTCCTGGCGCCAAAATTGGTGTTCTGGGTCTGAACGGCTCCGGTAAATCCACCTTGCTGCGCATCATGGCCGGTATCGACACCGACATTAACGGTGAAGCACGCGCCATGCCCGGCATCAAAGTGGGCTATCTGCCTCAGGAACCACAACTGGATCCGGAAAAAGATGTGCGCGGCAACGTCGAAGATGGCGTTCGTGAAGCCATAGACGCGCTCACAGCGCTGGATCAGGTCTACGCCGACTACGCCGAACCCGACGCCGACTTTGACGCGCTGGCGAAAAAGCAGGGCCAGCTGGAAGACATCATCCAGGCGTGGGACGCCCACAATCTGGATCACAAGCTGGAAGCCGCCGCCGACGCCCTGCGCCTGCCGCCCTGGGACGCCGACGTGACCAAGCTGTCCGGTGGTGAGCGCCGCCGTGTGGCCCTGTGCCGTCTGCTGCTGTCGCGCCCGGACATGCTCCTGCTGGACGAACCCACGAACCACCTGGATGCCGAATCCGTCTACTGGCTGGAACGCTTCCTGGTGGACTTCCCCGGCACCGTGGTAGCCATCACCCACGATCGCTACTTCCTCGACAACGCCGCCGGCTGGATTCTGGAACTGGACCGCGGTCGCGGCATCCCTTACGAAGGCAATTACTCCAGCTGGCTGGAGCAAAAAGAGGCCCGTCTGGAGCAGGAGCAACGCTCTGAAGCCTCTCACCAGAAAGCCATCAAGGCAGAACTGGAATGGGTGCGTCAGAACCCCAAAGGCCGCCAAGCCAAGAACAAGGCTCGTCTGGCACGCTTTGAAGAGATGCAGTCGCAGGAATTTCAGACCCGCAACGAAACCAACGAAATTTACATTCCACCCGGTGAGCGTCTGGGCGACAAAGTCATTAATTTCCACAACGTCACCAAGACGTTTGGCGACCGGGTTCTGATTGAAGATCTGAGCTTCAGTATCCCCAAAGGCGCTATTGTCGGTATTGTCGGCGCAAACGGGGCCGGTAAATCCACCCTGTTCCGTATGATTGCCGGTGCAGAGCAGCCGGACAGCGGTGAAGTGGAACTGGGTGACACCGTCAACGTCGCCTTTGTCGAACAGAGCCGAGAGAATCTGGACGACAACAAAACCGTCTGGGAAGAAATTTCCGACGGTCAGGACATCATCCAAATCGGCAACTACGAAGTCAGCTCCCGCTCCTATGTCGGTCGCTTTAACTTCAAGGGCAGCGACCAACAAAAACGTGTGGGCGAACTGTCCGGTGGTGAACGCGGACGCCTGCATCTGGCTCACACCCTGAAACAGGGCGCCAACGTGCTGCTGCTCGATGAACCCTCAAACGACCTGGACGTAGAAACCCTGCGCGCACTGGAAGAAGCCCTGCTGAACTTCCCCGGCTGCGCACTGGTGATCTCGCACGACCGCTGGTTCCTCGACCGCGTGGCAACTCACGTTCTCGCCTATGAAGACGATGGCAACATCGAGTTCTTTGAAGGCAACTACACGGAATACCACGAAGACCTGGTTGCCCGTAAAGGCGAAGATGCACAACCGCATCGCATGCAGTACAAAAAACTCAAAACCTAAGACCTAAGACCTAAGACCCTGGCTATCAGCCAGGGTCAGATTTCTCCATCGCCCCCCCAATCCCAACAGTCTCCAAATAAACAGCCTCCGATTCAGCAACCCTCTCGCAACAATCCCAACGTTTCTTGATCCAGCTCAATAACTCACCCACTCCCCCCGCGCATACTGTTTGCCACATCAGAAGAATCTGTTAATACGACAGGAATCCGCCATGAGCCAGCCAGTACCCCATGCCAATCAACCCGACCCCCTCATCAATCAACAGCTGGAAGCCCGTAAACTTCTGCTCCGCCGACAAGCGGAGCTCTCACAACGGCTCTCGGCACTGGAAATCGACCTGCATCAGCAACACCACCCCGACTGGCAGGAACAGGCTCAGGAACGGGAAAATGACGAAGTGCTGGAACGCATTGCGTGCCAAACCGCCCAGGAGTTGCTGCAAATACACAATGTCCTGCAAAAGCTGGGAAACCACACTTACGGCGTATGCAGCCACTGCGGTGAATTTATCGGCCGCCAACGACTGAAAGCGATGCCCGCCGCTGAACTCTGCATCCGTTGTGCCTCTCATACCCACTAGGATTTATCGCCCAACCGCCAACAAGGCAGCAAGATTACGGTCCTGTTCTATACTGTTTAAGCTCATGCACCACAGCAATAAAGGAGGTCAATATGAGCTTAATTCCACGCAACTCCATGTTCGATTTTGATCATTTGTTCGACCGCTTCCGTACGCCGGACCTTTTAAGCGACAAACAGAAATCGTCCTTTACACCCCGCATCGAAGTCCGGGAAAAAGCGAACCAGTACCTCATCAGTGCGGAACTGCCAGGGATCGACAAGAACGATGTAGAGGTCACTCTGGAAGACGGAGTGCTCTGCATACAGGCGGAGAGTCATCAGGAAGACAAAGAGGAAAAAGACGGGCGCATTATTCGCCAGGAACGGCGCTACGGAAAGTTCGTCCGCACCTTTAATCTCGGCAACGACGTAAAACAGGACGACATTGACGCCAAGTTTCTAAACGGAATTCTGACCCTCACTGTCCCGAAGTCAGAAACCAAACTGGCCAGCAGTCGCAAGATCGACATTCACTAGACAAGATTGCCAATCTCTACCATCTACTCAAGAGGGTCAGCCCACAAGCTGAGGACCCTCTTGGGTACCCGCCCTGTATTACTCATTAAAAGCTTCTCGCAACTTCTTGCAGGGGCGTCAAAAGCCCTGAATACTATGTGTAACTTTCTGAATACTATGTGCAACTTTCTGAAAACTATGTGCACCGGCCAGAATACATGTGCAACTGAAAGACGATGTGTGACTGAAAGACAATATATAACTAAAATACGACAATTAGCTGAAATACGATGCCAGCTAATAATGGCAGAAAAATACACAAGGAATTAACCATGGCACCCGCCCCGTTAAGTGTTTTATCAAAAGCAACCAAAGCCCAAGTCAAAACAACGCCCTATCCGCACATCATCATTGAAAACGCACTGGATCCTGAACTTTTTGAAACTCTGCAAAACTCTCTACCGCCGGCAGAAACCATCATGGACGGCAAGCCCCAAAAAGACACGTGGTACGATTATCCTGCCTGCAAAGTCACCCAAAATCAGAGCATTTCTGAACTTTGGCGGGATTTCTTCAGCTATCACACCTCATCCGATTTTTTCCATGAGCTGCTCAGCCTCTTTGGCGAGGAAATTCGTCGGCTTTATCCAGACATTGAAGAACAACTGAATAAACCGCTGGAAAAAGCCAACGTGGGCATGCGCCCAGGCGGACGGGCAGATCGACTGGCCAAAGATGCGGACATCTCCATGGAATGTCAGTTCTATGTTAACTACACCATGAAAGAGCGTGAAATACGCGGCTATCACATCGACAGACCATCTGAACTTTTTGCCGCTCTGCTCTACTTTCGCCAGCCCGAGGACAATTCA
>NZ_CBFIHX010000179.1:0-5416 GCF_965662505.1 Pseudomaricurvus sp.
GAATTCCAGCTTAGAGTTTCACCCAGGAATTCCTCAGCGCCAGCGGCCAGAGTCGGGATCACAGGCTTCAGCCAGGTCAGCAGGGCGCGGAACATATTCACGCCCAGGGTGCAGATATCCAGAACCTGTTGCTCGGTACCTTCTTCTTTGGCCAGAGACCAGGGGGCCTGAGCGGCAATGTACTCGTTGGCGGCATCGGCCAGCGCCATAACTTCACGCATCGCTTTGCCGAATTCGCGGTTTTCAAAGAAGTTGGCAATCACCGGATCCGCTTCTTCAAAGCGCTGCCACAGGCTTTCGTCAGCGACGGTGGTAGACAGGGTGCCGCCACTTTTCTGGATAAATTTCGCGGTACGACTGGCGATATTGACCACTTTACCCACCAGATCGCTGTTTACGCGCTGGATAAAGTCGTCCAGATTCAGGTCGAGATCGTCGACACCGCTGCTGAGTTTGGCGGCGAAGTAGTAACGCAGGTATTCAGGGTTGAGGTGATCCAGATAGGTGCGGGCATTAATAAAGGTGCCGCGGGATTTGGACATCTTCTTGCCGTTTACGGTCAGAAAGCCATGTACGCAAACCTTGGTGGGTGTGCGGAATTGGGCGGAGCTGAGCATGGCTGGCCAGAACAGGGCGTGGAAGTTGACGATGTCTTTACCGATAAAGTGGTAGACCTCACATTCGGAGTCCGCTTTCCAATACTCATCAAACGTGGCTTCAACGTCGACGCCTTCCTGCTTGCTCAGATAGTTCTTAAAGCTGGCGAGGTAGCCGATAGGCGCGTCCAGCCAGACGTAGAAAAACTTGTTGGCTTCACCGGGGATTTCAAAGCCGAAGTAGGGGGCATCGCGGGAAATGTCCCATTCTTGCAGGCCGGAATCGAGCCATTCAGACAGCTTGTTGGCCACTTCATCCTGCAGGTGACCGGCGCGGGTCCACCCTTTCAAAAAGTCCTGGAATTCAGGCAGTTTGAAGAAAAAGTGCTCGGACTCTTTTTCAATCGGCGTGGCACCGGAAATGACAGATTTTGGATTGATCAGCTCGGTAGGTGAGTAGGTGGCACCGCAGGCTTCGCAGTTATCACCATATTGATCGTCCACTTTACACTTGGGACAAGTGCCCTTGATGTAGCGATCCGCCAGGAAGAGTTCTTTCTCCGGGTCGAAAGCCTGAGTGATCTTGCGGCTGGCAATATGACCGTTGGCTTTCAACTTTTCGTAGATATACGACGAAAGCTCGCGGTTTTCCTCCGAGTGTGTGGAGTGGAAGTTGTCGAAATTCACCTGAAAATCGGCAAAATCCTTTTCGTGCTCCGCTTTGACGTTGGCAATCTGCTGCTCAGGTGTCAGACCCAGCTGCTCGGCTTTAAGCATGATGGCTGTGCCGTGAGCGTCGTCCGCGCAGACGTAGGTACAGTCGTGACCGCGCATCTTCTGAAAACGCACCCAGATGTCGGTTTGGATGTACTCCACCAAGTGCCCCAGATGGATGGAGCCGTTGGCGTAAGGCAGTGCGCTGGTAACCAGAATTTTACGACGCTCAGTCATAACAGTTGCTATCTCGCTTCGGGTGAATGAGGGGAACGACCAGTGACGGCCATATCCCGGAAAAATGGCGGCGAACTATAGCATTTTTCGCAGGGTAAATCAGCGTTCAGCGCGAAATAGGGTTGGAAATCAGGAGGTTGTTTTGGAAAGACGAAGGGGAGGGAGAAAAAGAGAAGGCCGGCAGAGGTTCTGCCGGCCAGTACAAAGTCCTAATCAGTACAAAAACTACTGGCGTTTTAGAAGGTCATTTGCAGCGTCAGCCAGTAATTGCGACCGGCGTCTTTGACGTTGTAGTCATCGGTAAAGACCACTTCGCTTACTGCGCCACGCCCTGTGGCCATGGTGTAGACGCCATCGCCATTGAGGTCGTTAAACTCGGTGGTGTAGGTGGTGAAGTCCTCATCCAGCAGGTTGTTAACGCGTCCGAACAGGCTGAGGTTCTCAGTGATGTCGTAGCGAATACCCAGATTCAGGATTTCGTAGTTTTTGAAGTAGCGGGCTTTATCCTGAGTGGTGTCCCAGTCGCGGTAGCGATCAGAGCGCAATTCCGCCTGCAGTGACAAAGACAGGCTGTCCAGCGCTTGCCAATCGATGCTGATGTTGGCCATATGCTCGGCGGTGTTGGTCAGTGGCTGACCTTCTTCGGCGCCGCTCTGTTGCTCGCTGTCGGTCCAGGTGTAGTTCGCCTGCAGTGTCCAGTTGTCCGTGATCAGGTAGCGCCCGGCCAGTTCGACACCCTGGATGTCAACTTCATCGATATTAACTTTCTTGGAGCTTCTTGAGCCGTAGGTGGACAGACCTGCATCGGCGTATGCTCCTTCAATGCCGCAATCTGCGGCTGAATCACAGGGCTGAGAGCTGATTTTGTCTTCAAACTTGGTGTTGAAGTAAGTGACATTGAAGTTGTGGCCGTTGAGCGAATTCCAGTAGAGGGCGATTTCGCTGTTGATGCTGGTTTCCGGTTCCAGATCCGGGTTGCCGTAGAATGGGATGGTGCCCTGACCGCCAAAGCCAGTGATACCGTCGTACAGATCGGTGGTTTTCGGGGTTTTATAACCGGTACTGACGCCACCTTTCAGGGTCCAGCTGTCGCTCAGGGAGTAAACGCCGTACAGACGGGGAGAAACCTGACTGCCAAACACATCGTGTTCGTCGTAACGCACACCAGCGGTAATGGTCAGTGGATCGGTGGGAGTCCAGCTGTCTTCCACAAACAGGGAGTACATTTTCTGATCCTGTACGCCACCGGGTTGATCCTGCTCGGTGCCAAACACACCATCCTCAAGTTCACCATCAATGATCTGACCGCCGATCACCAATACGTGATTACCGAAGGCTTCCAGAGGAATGTTGAGGTTGGCGTCCAGCGTGTACTGGCTGCTTTTCAGCGTGCGCTCGGGGCGAGGTAGGAAGGTGTCTGCGGCCAGGGCCTTGCGATCGGCTTCGCTCATGCCTGCGTAGGCACCGCTGCCGTTTTGCATTTCCTGCAGCTCCAGTCGTTCGTCGACGGTGAGTGGCAGTGTGCGGCCTTCGTTGGCGGTATCGACATAAGACAGGGCGACATAACTGGAGCCGAACTCCCAATCGCCTTCGTGGGTAATGGACCACCAGTCGCGGGTGAAGGTCTGATCGGCGGCATAGCCCGAGCGACTGCGCTCCCACAGAGCTTCGATATTGTCCTTGGTGCCAAGTGGGTAGCTGATTTCGCCACTGGCAGGATCCACCACCGGTGTATTGTCGTAAACCTGTTCGGAGGTGTCGTAATCAAAGCGCAGGCTTTGACGCTCATCGAGAATATAGGTCAGTGTAAAGCCGTATTCTTCTGTAGAGCTATCAACGGTTCTGCCGCCGCCACCAAAGCCGGTGGTGCGAATGTGCACGTCGCCGTTGGGATCAACAGCAGGTTCGAACTGCGGAGATGAGGCATTGCTTTCGTAGTAGCTGCCGCGCAGTCCCAGAGACAGTACGTTCTCAATCAGTGGGCCACTGACAGAGAAATTGCCCTGATAGCTATCGCCGAAATCGCTGTTCTCCTGAACCGTGCCGCCCAGATTGATGGCGCCATGCCAGCTGTCGGCTGTCTTTTTGGTGATCACGTTGACCACGCCGCCCATGGCGTCGGCGCCATACAAAGTAGATGCGGGACCACGAATGACTTCGATGCGCTCAATGGACTCGGGGGGTGGCATATGACCGAAGGCGTTGCCGCCGAAGTTGTTGGGGTAGATGTCGCCGTGGTTGTTTTGGCGTTTGCCATCGATCAGAAGCAGGGTGTAATCGCCGGAAAGGCCACGCATGCTGACTTGAGCTTGTCCGGTTTTGTCCCGTGCGGTACCGATATCGATACCCTCTTGATACTTCAGAATCTCGACCAGGTTGGCGTGGGGGCGTGATAATAGATCATCCTGAGAAATGACCGAAATACTGGCCGGGGCGTCGGGAATTTTCTGTTCGAAACCGGTCGCCGAAACAACGATCTCTTCATCAAACTTGGTGATTTTATGGGTGTTTGTGTTCGCTTCGTTTGCCAGTGCATGGCAGCTTACTGACATTGCTATGGCGATTGATAAGGTATTCCGTGCGCACATTGGAAGAATGTTTTTCACTGGTCCTGTCCCCAAACTTTTCTTTTAATGAGTTAGATTCGTAATTGTTGTTGAGCATTATAATGATAACGATTATCAATAAAAGTATTAATTGGGAAGAATGGGCAGTTTTTATAAAATTGAGCCAAATATTTCCGTATGGAGCAATTTGTTGCTCCAATTCAGTAAATCGATCCATTTTCAGAGGATATTTTGGTAATGTGCAGCCCTTGGTTTGAGCTATCAAAACCATTGCTGCCACTTAAAGCCTTTTGCGACCATTGAGGAATTCCATGTCTGACGCTGCCAACCCTATATTGCCTTCTCAAATTGAATCCCGCGTTTTGGCGCTACCGCTGCCCAATCTGCAAGTCACTGTGGGGGAACTCGGGCAAGTGGAAAGCGTTTCCGTGGTGGACGGTAAGGTTGAGCTGGTGGTGCTGCTGGCAATTCCTGCGCAGGGTTTGCTACAGACCTTGAGTGAGTCCATTTGGGATGCCATCAAAGACCTGCCCGGTGTAGAGCATGTAGCTGTGGATATTGGCTGGGCAGTGCAGCGTGGGCCGGTGGCGGATCCTGCCGCGGCCATTCCCCGAGTGAAGAATATTCTGGCGGTTGCGTCTGGAAAAGGTGGTGTGGGCAAATCCACGACGGCCATTAACCTGGCGCTGGCGCTTAAGGCTGAAGGGGCTGTGGTGGGAATTCTGGATGCGGATATCTACGGGCCGAGCATTCCTGCGATGCTGGGAGTGGGTAATAAGCGTCCGGCACTAGAGAAGGGGCCGCAGGGACAAATGCTGGTGCCTATCGAGGCGCACGGTATTTATTCCATCTCCATGGGCTATCTGGTGACGGAAGATACCCCGATGGTCTGGCGGGGCCCTATGGCCAGTGGTGCTTTGCAACAGTTACTGGCACAGACTCTTTGGCCTGAGCTGGATTACCTCATCATCGACATGCCGCCGGGCACTGGTGACATCCAGCTAACCTTGTCGCAAAAAGTTCCTGTGACGGGGTCGGTGGTGGTGACGACACCTCAGGATATTGCACTGCTGGATGCTCAAAAAGGTATCGAGATGTTCCGCAAGGTACACGTGCCGGTATTGGGGGTGATCGAAAATATGGCTACCCACATCTGTTCAAACTGTGGTCACGAAGAGCATATTTTCGGTGAAGGTGGCGGTCAGCGTATTGCCAGCGATTACCAGACGCAGTTGCTGGGGGCCTTGCCGTTGAACCTTTCTATTCGTCAGAAGGCCGATGGCGGTTGTCCCACCGTGGCGG
>NZ_CBFIHX010000180.1:0-5376 GCF_965662505.1 Pseudomaricurvus sp.
TATTGGTGGCTAAAGAGTAAATCTAACTAGGCGCTATGCAAATGAAATATTACTTCACTCTTTTGATAGCGCCTTTACTTTTATCATGTTCAAATAAAGAGAATTTGATATTTTATGGAGATCTTCCATGTGCGCCCCATATTACAGAATATAAGGATAAAATTATTCGTGCGGATGATGAAATTTCATACCAATGGAGTGCGAATAAAACAAAGGCTGTAATTCGTGACATCCAATCTACAATGGAAAATTACGATAAGGCATTCTTTGATTGTGTTTGGGTCGTCCATCAAAAACGAAGAAACGATTTTACAGAAACAGATCGATCAACAGTAATGGTATTTAGTCTCTCGATAGGATCTATTCAAGCCGCAAATAGCGTAGCTATAGAGGCTGACAAATGGAGCTCATCAGATATTAACCTATTAAAAATAGTGTACTCAAGGCAGGCAGAACTGCTTAACAAAGCAAGGAAAAATCGCCCTTCGGACTGAACTCGCTAACAACAATTAGGACAGGCACAAAAATATTTTGAGTAAGTTTTACCGACAAATACATACTAAAGTTTTGATTTAACCTCTGTCAGTGTCCCTGATCGATCAGCATCATGCTCTCGACCAGAGCCGTAAGCGAGTATTTGAACTAACTCTTTACTTTAAAGTTTTGCACCTGAGCGATAAGACCTTCAGCCAGTTGAGCCAATTCTGCACTGGCTTCTGCAATCTGCTCTGCTCCCAAATTGGATTGTTCGGACATAGCACCAATCTCACAGGCATTGCGACTAATCTCATTAGAGGCCTGACTTTGCTCCTCTGCAGCACTCGATATTTGCAGACTCATATCGGTAATTCTTTCCACCGATTGCTCAACAACGCTTAGAGTTTCCTCCAATTTCTCAGCAGCACTCGATATTTCACTGGATTTTTGGCTGCCTAAACTCATGGCATCCACAGACGCATCAGCATCAACTTGTAATTTTGCAATCATACTCTCAATTTCTGCAGCAGAAGTCTGGGTACTTTGAGCTAGCGAGCGCACTTCGTCTGCAACAACCGCGAACCCTCTTCCTTGTTCACCAGCCCTAGCAGCCTCAATAGCCGCGTTCAACGCCTACAGGTTGGTTTGATCAGCAATGCCTTTGATGACACTGAGAATACCGTTGATGCCGGTGACACCTTGAGCCAAATGATTGATTGTTCCCATGGTCTCTTTTAACTGTTGTGTTAACTCAAAAATCCCGGAGACTGTATTTTGAACAATGACTTTGCTGTTACTGACTTCCCGATCTGCTTCTCTCGCAGCGCCTGCAGCTTCTGTTGTGTTGCGGGCGACTTCATCGATAGTCGCGCTCATCTCATTGATAGCGGCAGCGACTTGATCGGTAGCTGAATGCTGGCTACTGACGATCTCTTTGGTTTGAACAGTAATCGCCGAAAGCTCTGTTGCTGCTGACGCCTGTTGATGAGATGAGTCGTGAATGTGATTAATAATACTATTCAGGGTCGCAACCATCGTTTGAAAAGCTGTTTGCAGCTGACCAATTTCATCCACACAGTCTTTTTCTATACTAACTGTCAGGTCTCCAGTTGACATCTGTTCAACAGAAGAAGCCAGGCGTACAATCGGCTTGCTAATCTGCCGAGCAAGGAACACGGCCCCCGCCAACACAACCACGAAACTGATTGCCAGAATAATAAACGCAAACGTACGTAATCGGTGCGCCATCTCAAAAGCTTCTGCTTCATCAATTTCAGCAATTAAAGCCCATTTGTTTTCGCCTACTAAGAAAGGTTTATATACTGAAAGTACAGAGTTTCCGTTGTAGTCTAGAATCAATCCTCGCCCACTATTTCCTGCCAAAGCCTGCCGTACACTCTCCGTATCTGCACCATTTTTTTCTACCGAGCCTGAAAATGATTGAGCTACGCTGTGGTCTTCAGGGCTGAGATACGAATCGGTGCGCATGCGTTTATCTTGGCCCACTAAATAGGTTTCCGCAGTTTCACCCATCCCCTCTCTGCTTTGCATGATCTCATTTAGTTCATTCAAAGGGAGCTGCAGAGCCAGATACCCCAACAACTGACTATCTGACCTCACCTCAATCATCTGAAATGCAGCGGGATCACCATTGGATGGCGCATACGGAGAGAAATCTGAAGTCAGCACATCAGCTGAACTGTGCTCAATGAAAGTTGATAAAAGCTTGCCCAAACCGGAACTACGAATACTGGATTTGAGGATATTCTGCCCCAGGTCACTCTCTTTAGCCTGAGTAAAAACAATATCGCCATTTGGACTAATCAGAAACACATCGTACCAGCCATAACCTTCAACCAGAGATGTAGCGCGATCGATATATTTCTTATCAAGCTGCTTCCATTCATCTGAATCCGTGGTAAAACCAGCCCCTTCAAAAGCCTGACTGAAAGCGATTAGTGCAGTTTGGATACCGCTTTCACCGGCAACAACCCGCAGGTTTTCTTCTGATGCTTTGAAATAGTCACTGATCTGTGAATGTTTAAGATCAGCCACTGCGGATAACTTATCCATTGCACTACTTTCAATAAAAACCTTCGACTGACTCAACCCGAGAAAAGAAAATACACCCAGAGGAAGCAAGGACAAGGCGAGAAACCAAAAAATAAGTTTGGTTTGCAGCTGTTTGAACTGAAACATTTTTACGACCTCAATCAGTCGGCATAGCCTGAAAACGGTATTACAGCACGAGCCATTGTGTAATATGTATAGACAAGCCTTAGCGGCCTAGATATAAAAAGGTTTAATACCAATTTGTATTTGAATTTCTGTTTTTCAGAAGAAGCAGCCACCTGCCGGCATGTGATTGGCGACTTTTCTTTGGCCATTAATAACTAGCCCAGAAAAAAGAGCATGAAGTAGGTCTGAAAACTCAAGGAAGGCAGATAATGAGACAGGATGGTTAATAAAAGAGATCAGAATGAAACAAGGGGCCAAAGCCCCTTTTTTCATTCTGATTAGCGAGCACTGTCAAGCTCAGACCCGCGATCGGTACTGTAACTTAAAACAAATCCGCATCCAGTGACATCAGAGTGTCGCTGCCTGCCAGAATGCTCACACTCAAAGCACGAGTCGCTGGCAGTTGACGCTGGAAGAAGAAGCGGGCAATTTTCAGCTTGCTCTCGTAGAAGTCTGAATCGCTGCTGCCTTCATTGGCCAGTGCCACTTTGGCCATTTTCGCCCACATGTAGGCGTAAGCCGTGAGGCCAAATAAATGCAGATAGTCGTTAGCCGCAGCGCCGATGGCATTAGGGTCATCCTGCGCTTCGGCAATCACTTCGGCCGTGACCGATTTCAGGTTATCCAACTCACTTTTCAGCGGTTCGATAAACTCTTCCATAGCCTCGTCGTCGGCATTGGCGTCCACAAAGGCCTGCACTTCATTGGCAAAGACATCAAAGAACTTGCCGCCATTGGCAACCACTTTACGGCCCATCAGATCCATCGCCTGAATACCATTGGCGCCTTCATAGATCTGGGTGATACGCACGTCGCGTACCAGCTGCTCTTGACCCCACTCGCGAATAAAACCGTGGCCGCCAAAGATCTGCTGGCCAGCAACAGTCACTTCCAAAGCCTTGTCAGAAATGAACGCCTTGGCGACGGGTGTCAGTAATGCCACCATGGCCTCGGCTTCTTTCTTCGCATCCGCATCGTCGCTGAACTTAACAATATCCAGCCACTTGGCCACGTAGGTGGAGAATGCACGAGCCCCTTCGATCTGTGCACGCATGGTCAACAGCATGCGGCGCACATCCGGGTGCACAATGATTGGATCGGCGGCTTTTTCCGGGTTTTGCGTGCCTTCAGGACTGCGGCTCTGCAAACGATCACGAGCGTACTCAATGGCGCTCTGGTAAGAGTGCTCCGCAGCCCCCAGCGCCTGAATACCCACCACCAGACGTTCGTAGTTCATCATGGTGAACATGCAGGCCAGTCCCTGATTCACTTCACCCACCAGCCAACCTTTGGCGTTGTCGAAGTTCATCACACAGGTGGCCGAGCCCTTGATGCCCATCTTTTTCTCGATGGAACCACAGCTCAGGGAGTTATGCTCGCCCAGAGAACCGTCTTCGTTCACCATGATTTTCGGTACCAGGAACAGGGAAATGCCCTTGGGGCCAGCAGGCGCGTCCGGTAACTTGGCCAACACCAGATGGATGATGTTCTCAGCCATGTCGTGCTCGCCCCAGGTAATAAAGATCTTGGTGCCGGTAATGTCGTAAGAGCCATCTGCATTTTCAGTGGCTTTGGTGCGGATAATCCCCAGATCGGTACCGGCGTGTGGCTCGGTCAGATCCATAGCGCCAGACCAGACGCCGGAATACATATTGGGCAGATATTTCTCTTTCAGCTCGTCGGACCCGTGGGCATCCAGGGACAAACAGGCACCAGCAGTGAGCATCGGCGCCAGACCAAAGGACATACTGCCCGCTTGCAGCATCTCTTCCACCTGAGCCGTCAGGGTCTTGGGCATGCCCATACCACCGTATTCGGGGTTGCCGCCCAGACCGTTCCAGCCGCCTTCACAAAACGCCTGATAAGCCTCTTTGAAGCCTTCTGGTGAAGTCACCACGCCATCGTTCCACTGGCAGCCCTGCTCATCCGATTCGCGGTTGAGGGGTGCAACTTCTTGCTCAATCAGTTTGGCTGCCTCTTCCAGAATGGCGTCTGCGGTATCGGGATCTACCACCTCCTGAGTCCCCGGCAGGGAAGCCCACAGCTTGTCTGCTTCGAAAACTTCATTCAGTACAAAGCGCATGTCACGCAGTGGAGCCTTATAGTCGGCCATCTCTGTCACCTCTAAGATTCGTCAGGAAATTGAATATACGAGCCCTGAATTGCAGTCGCATTTCAGTAGCTTTCAATAAACTCTCAATAGCGTTGCTATTAAATTTGAGCAAGATAGAGACCACAACCGCTGCAAGATTGGGCCTGCGATCCCGTTTCGGCGTTTGAGTCAACGCACCGGAAACTGTCCAAAATTAAAACAAACAAGCGTTTGAAACGCAAGTTTATTTAGAGGTACCCGCCCACAGCTCGTCAAGTGGCGGACTATTCCACTAAGGGCATTCATCGAGAGCCTATAGAAACTCCCCTCTTTTTAACTTGTAGCAGAAAAGCCGACGACTGTTAGCGAAAACAGTCACTTCGGAGCGTCAGACAGGCATTGTCGACACGGATCGAGGGGAAAAGGACAAATAAGAATGAGGCGTGATGAAGACAGAGATCTTCAGAAGAAAGATCAGGCTACCGGACGCAGCCTGTAACAAGACAGCTTAGTAGACAAGACAACTTAGCTGACAAGATAACCAGCTGGCACAACAGCCTGCCAGCTAG
>NZ_CBFIHX010000181.1:0-5280 GCF_965662505.1 Pseudomaricurvus sp.
GCGTACCCTGTTCGTCAAAATCTACAAAAATGGCGCGCGTATAGACCCAGACAAGATGCCCGGCTTTGTGCCGCATGCGGTATTCACTCTGTACCGGTTTGTCCGGTGACTGCAGGGCTTCGGCGACGATGTTCTCGATATAAGGGATGTCGTCTGGATAGATTAGCTGTTTCAGGAAAGTGCCAATGGAGGAATCTAGCTCCCCCTCCTGGTACCCCAGCATTTGCAGATAGCTGGGGCTGAAAAACACCTGCTTGGTTTCCATATGGAAATCCCACAGGCCATCTTTTGAGGCTTTTAGCATAGGCGTAGCGCTGATCACTCTCTTTCAGTTCACGGGTAATACGATTGCGGCCCACAGCGCGGGCAATGGCGTCGGCGACAATGATAGCGGCTTCCAATGCCCGCTCCGGCCAGACCTTGTCTTCAAAGTCCGAGGGCAGAGTAAGCATGCCGTCCAGGCGATCCTGATAAAAGATAGGAATCAGCACTGCGGAGCCGACGTCATACTTGATGAAAGTACCCGCAATGGGGCTGTCCAGGCTGGCGAGCCCGGCTTTATCAAGCACCAGTGGTCGGCGGTTATGCAGGCGTGCCTTGAGGTCTGGAAAGTGATGAAAGGGTTGATTGGCGACGGGATCGTCATGGCGCTCATCTGGAAAAACGGACCAGTGGCAAACGGTCGACATGTACTCGGTTTTGGGATCAAACCACCGCAGGGTGCAGCGATCGATCTCAAAATGCTCAGCCAGACTTTTCAGCGCCAGTTGAATGTTGTCCCAGCTGTCATCTTCCAGCAGGTGACGCAGGGTGTGGCGTAACCAATTTTCGGTGCGAGCCACCTCGGCCTGTTCTATTTGTTCTCGTTTGATCCTGTCTATGTCGGTGACGGTGCCAATGATGTGGCTGGCCTGACCATCGGGAGTGCGTGCCATCACCTTGGCACGCAGCTGAAACCAGCGAGGTACTAGCTTGGTGGAGCCCGGTTTGGCATAGGCCATAGCCTGGAGTTCGGTTTCGTAGTCCTTGCCTTCGAGAATGCAGCGTTTAAAGCTCTGATGAACCCGCTTGCGATCAGATTCAACCAGGTATTCGCGCATAAAATCCCGGTCAGCAAGCTGCGGCGGATAGCCGAGCACTTCGGCGGAGTGTTCGCTGTAAACAACACCACTGCCATCGTTGTGCCAGCTAAAGCAGGCTGTGCGGGAGGTTCTTTGCAGGATACTGGCAAAGACGGCTTCGTCTTGCCTTTGTGGTTTCCCTGAGGATTCTTGCTGTTCAGCGCGGGAGTTCTGGGCCGAACGCCGGTAGCCGTCTACCTGAGCTTCCAGCTCCTGTATACGCTTAAGCAGTGCTTCTGGACTGTTTCCGGGTGTGGCCATAGAGTAAAACCGGTTGCTGGATCCGGTTTGACTCACCGGTGACCAGGGGTCTTTGAATATTATTCAGCACCCCACTTCCTGTGGGCATAGCGGTGCCAAACTAAACAGCATTAGTCTTATGGGGCTAAGTGTAGCGGAGACAGCGCCTGACGCCAGCCCGGCCATCGGGGTTTAGCCGTGAAACTTTGACAATATCAAAGAATTTGTGCGCCAGAGACGACGTTTTGTGACTTGTTCGAGATATCGCTACAGAGTCTGTCGCCAGCACCGAGGCATGATTTACGGTGGTGTTGGCGACAGATCTGAGACAGAGAAGGGAATCTGAGGCAGATAAGGGATTGGTTTAGTTAGATCAGCCTCTGTCGGACACCCGCTGCAGGGCCGTTTTGGCAGCGGCGCGTACCTGATCGGGAGCAGTGCCACCGATGTGATTGCGGGCGGCCACGGAGCCTTCCAGAGTCAGCACATCAAAGACGTCGGCGGTGATGGTGTCGGAGAACTGTTGCAGCTCTTCCAGGCTCATCTCGGACAGATCCTTGTCTTCGGCGATGCCGTAAGCCACAGATTTACCGACGATTTCATGGGCGTCGCGGAAGGCCACGCCCTTGCAGACCAGGTAGTCCGCCAGGTCAGTGGCAGTGGAGAAGCCGCGCTTGGCCGCTTCGAGCATGCTGTCTTTCTTGGATTCGATAGCGGGAATCATATCGGCAAAGGCGCGCAGACAGTCCTTGACGGTATCTACAGCGTCGAACAGCGGCTCTTTGTCTTCCTGATTGTCCTTGTTGTAGGCCAGCGGCTGGGATTTCATCAGGGTCAGGAGGCTGATCAGGTGGCCGGTGACACGACCGGTTTTGCCACGTACCAGCTCTGGTACGTCGGGGTTTTTCTTCTGCGGCATTATGGACGAGCCGGTGCAGAAGCGGTCGGGCAGATTGATGAAGTTAAACTGGGCCGAGGTCCACAGAATCAGCTCTTCGGACATGCGCGACATGTGCGTCAGCAGCAGGCTGGAAAAGGCGCAGAATTCGATGGCGAAGTCGCGGTCGGAGACGGAATCCAGACTGTTGCGGGTGGGATGCTCAAACCCCAGCAGTGAGGCGGTCAGATCGCGGTCAATCGGGTAGGTGGTGCCGGCCAGTGCGGCGGCGCCCAGCGGTGACTGATTCAGGCGCTTGCGGCAATCCATCAGGCGACCGAAATCCCGTTCCAGCATTTCGTTCCAGGCCAGCAAGTGGTGGCCGAAGGTCACGGGCTGGGCGGTTTGCAAATGGGTAAAGCCGGGCATGATGGTGTCGGCTTCTTTCTCGGCGAGGCCGATCATGCCGTTTTGCAGACGGGTCAGCTCGGCCGATATGGCGTCAATCTCGTCGCGCAGCCAGAGGCGGATGTCGGTGGCCACCTGATCGTTGCGGGAGCGGCCGGTGTGCAGCTTCTTGCCGGTGATGCCGATCTTGTCGGTGAGTGCGGATTCGACGTTCATGTGCACGTCTTCCAGCGGGATCGACCACTCTTGCTTGCCGGACTCGATGTCGGCCTGCACTTCTTTTAGGCCGCTGATGATGGTGTCGCGCTCTTCGGCGGTCAGAACGCCGGCGGTTTCCAGCATGGTGGCGTGCGCGATGGAGCCCTGAATGTCGTGACGATAAAGGCGCTGATCAAACTGGATGGACGCGGTAAAGCGTTGCACAAAGGCGTCCGTGGGTTCGTTGAAGCGACCGCCCCACTGTTGATTGGTCTTTTCGTCCTGGCTCATAAAATCGTTCTCGTCAGTTGAATATGGGAGTTTGGCGCTGCGTACCACATCACAGCCTCTTATCTGAGGGCTGCCAGCGCTTACATCCAAGGCTAAAAGGCCGCTATTATAGCCCAGATCCATAATAAATAGGCTCCTGTATGCAAGATTCTCCCGGCGTTAAGATTGAGACGGATGTCGATTCGGTGGAAGCCGATGCGCCGCCGTTTTTGCCGGATATGTGTACCCTGCAGGCGGTCTTCCTGTTGGTGATGCTGGGGGAGCTGCTGGCGCTGGCGCTGACCTTGGCGGATTCCGGGCTGGCAGCGTTTGACTGGGAGGGGCTGGGGTTTCGTTCCTTTCTGGTGCAGTGGATTGTGCTGTTGAGCGCGGCGCTGTTGTGCCCGCTGCGCTTCCGTCTGTCGCGGTTGTCTCCCTGGCTGGCGGGTACGGTGTGTTACCTGCTGGTGCTGGCGGTGACGCTGATCTGCTCGCTGCTGGGTATTTGGGGGATTGATGGCTGGCAGGAGGAGGACGGACCGATTTTGCTGGGTAACCTGATCCTGTCGGCCATCTTTGCCGGTATTGTGCTGCGCTACCTGTACGTGCAGCAGCAGTGGAGCAATCAGCAGAAAGCGGAGTTGCGGTCGCGGATTCAGGCGTTGCAGTCGCGTATTCATCCGCACTTTCTGTTCAACAGCATGAACAGCATTGCCAGTCTGATCGCCACCGAGCCGGATAAGGCCGAGCGGATGGTGGAGGATCTCTCCTGTCTGTTTCGCGCCAGTCTGGCGGAGCCGGGGCTGGTGCCCCTGTCGGAAGAACTGGACTTGTGTCGCCAGTTTATGGCGATTGAGCAAATTCGACTGGGGGATCGGTTGCAGGTGCACTGGCAGGTCGATCCCGCGGTGGAAACTGGGCATCAGCCCTGCCCGATCCCGAGTTTGTTGCTGCAGCCGCTGTTGGAAAACGCCATCCAGCATGGCATTCAGTCGCTGGCCGGTGGTGGGCTAGTGACCATTGATATTTCGCTGGAGGATGGCAGGGTAAAGGTTCGGGTGACGAATCCCGTGGGCGAAGGCGAGCGTCCCGGCCACGGTAACCGGATGGCGCTGGGGAACATTCATCACCGATTGCAGGCTCACTTCGGGCCAGCGGCTGATTTCAGTGTGAAGACTGAATCGAGAGAGAGTGATCCGCCTGCGCAATTTGTCGCCCAATTGAGCTATCCCTGCAGCCGTGATGACGCCGCAGCTCGAAGCAGAAACCTATTCAACAAGAATAAAAGAACGGACTGATTTATGGACATCATTATTGTCGATGACGAACCCCTGGCTCGGGATCGACTGCAGCGCATGCTCAGTGACGAGGCCAATTATTGCGTGGTGGCTCAGGCGGCCAATGCGGATGAGGCCATGGAAGCGGTGTATCGGCTGGATCCGGATCTGGTGTTGCTGGATATCCACATGCCCGGCGAGAGTGGTTTGCAGGCGGCGAAGCAACTCACCGCCCTGGACGATCCGCCGGCGGTGATCTTCTGCACCGCTTACGATCAACACGCGCTGGATGCCTTCGCGGTCAACGCGCAGGATTATCTGCTCAAGCCCGTGCGTAAGGACAAATTGATGGATGCGCTGAGCAAGGCTCAGCGACTCAACCGCATGCAGCGCCAAAATATGGCGGCCAGTCCACAGAGTGGCGAGCGGACCAATAGCGGTCGCGCTCACATCAGTACCCGCACCCGTCGCGGGGTAGAGCTGATCGCCGTGGAGAAGGTCTTCTTTTTTGCGGCGGATCAGAAGTACGTGACGGTCTACCATCAGGGCGGTGAAACCCTCATCGACGACACTCTAAAAGAGTTGGAGCAGGAATTTGGTGATCGCTTTGTTCGCATTCATCGCAATGCTCTGGTGCCGCTGGCGCGAGTTGAAGCCATGGAGAAAAATTCTGCTGGTCAGTTTGAGTTGCGGCTGAAAGGAACGGACTTGCGACCGGCGGTGAGCCGCCGCCACGCCGGGCATCTGCGAGACTTGCTCAGCAGTTTGTAAAAAGCCCCTTCCTCGCGCTGATTCCACAGTTCGAAAACAAGCAGGCAGAGACCAGCTTTGCTATCATCGCGTCCAGTTACGACCTGTTTAAGGTTTGATATAAATCCGTAATTCTTGA
>NZ_CBFIHX010000182.1:0-5257 GCF_965662505.1 Pseudomaricurvus sp.
TCTCTGGCTGAAGCATCAGTCTCCACAGGTGAGCCACCTTGCTTCAACTGACGAACCATGGCTTCGGCAATGCCAATACCCTGATTGGATAAACTCAACGTCAGCTGTTGATCAAACATCTGCTGGTAAAACTTCATTTCGCTAGAGCCAGACATTTCTTTGTCTTCAAAGGCAGCGTTGGCATCTCGCATCGACTTCATCATCATGCCCAGAAATACAGATTCAAACTGCTGAGCCACTTGTTTAAGAGCCTGGTCTTTATCCGCAGCATCGCCTTTATTCAACTGCTTGATATTCTGCAAACCTGACAAGTCGGTATAGACACTGGTATCTGTGCCTAATCCGGGCTGCATACTGTTGAATCGATCAATACTCATATGACGATAAGATCCGCTTTAAGTGCACCGGCCTGTTTCATGGCTTCCAGAATTGCCATCAAATCACTGGGAGCTGCACCCACCAGATTCACGGCTCTGACTATACTTTCCAGACTGGTTCCAGCTTCCAGCTTGAACATGGGGTTGATTTCTTCTTCCGCCGACACTTCGTTCGTCTGTGGCACAACGACAGTCTGTCCTTCAGAGATGGCACCCGGCTGACTGACCTGAACACTTTCAGAGACACTCACCGTCAAGCTGCCATGAGTTACAGCCACGGGTTCAACCTTCACGTCCTGTCCTACAACAATGGTTCCGGTACGAGAATTAATCACAACGCGGGCAGGCGCTCTGCCCGTTTTCACTTCAATATTTTCAAGCAAAGATAAAAAATTAACTTTTTGCGAAGGGTCCAATGGCGCATTCACCATAATCGATGCTGCATCCAGAGGCTTTGCCACATCCGGCCCCAGCATATCGTTGATGGCTTTGGCAATGTATTTTGCCGTGGTGAAGTCCGAGCGATGCAAGTTAAAAATAATCGGAGAACCATCGGCAAAACTATTCGGCGAACTTCTTTCCACCATAGCTCCATTGGGAATACGGCCAGCGCTGGGAATATTAACGGTTAATTTGGAACCATCGTTGCCTTCAGCGCCAAAACCGCCAACCAACAGACTACCTTGTGCAATAGCGTAAACGTTACCATCCAGAGCTTTCATGGGTGTCATTAACAAAGTGCCGCCACGGAGGCTTTTTGAATCACCAATGGACGATACGGTAACGTCGATTTTTTTGCCTGGTTTGGCAAAGGCCGGCAACTCTGCACTGACCATCACCGCAGCCACATTTTTCAGGTTATAGCGCGTACCAGCAGGAATCGTGATACCAAACTGCTTAATCATGTTATTAAAAGACTGAGCTGTAAATGGTGCCTGGTTGGTCTTATCACCGGTACCATCCAGTCCGACGACCAAACCATAACCCAGCAATTTGTTGGAACGAATACCCGCTATGTCAGCCAAATCCTTGATGCGTTCTGCGCTGGCAAACGGTACCCCAGCACTCAATACGGTCAGCAACACAACGAGACAAAACATCATGATCGAAGCTTTCATGTCAGACATCAGTAATCTATTTTTCATCGGAAGCTATCTCGCACAGGGCTCAAAGAGGCCAAATTGGACTGTTGAAGAACTGACTCAACCATCCCATTTGATTGCTATTCGCCAAATCACCAGTTCCACTATAGGAAATTCGGGCATTGGCCAAACGATTCGATAACACAGTATTATCAGGCGTCACATCATCGGGACGAACGATCCCACTGATGCGAATATATTCATCACCGCGGTTCAGGGTCATCCACTTTTCACCGCGTACCACCAGGTTTCCATTCGCAAGCACTTCGGCAACAGTTACCGTGATATTGCCTTCCAGCCTGTTGCTCTGGTCAGCATCGGATTCACCGGAGAAGTCACGACCCTGACCAATATCTGTATCCAGATTCAAATTTTTAAACGTTGGATAGGTTCCCAATAATGGGCCCGCATTCAGCGAGTTATCGCTCTCTTTAGCGATCGAAACGTTGCTGGTTTTTTGAGAAACGGTCCGTTCATTCAAAACAACGGTGATCACGTCCCCAAGACGGTGAGCCTTATTGTCTGAGAACAGTTCCAAACCGGTCCCGGAGCGGTACAAAGATCCAGCGGCCTGGGGAACCTCCTGGCGGCGCTCTCCCAATACAGGAGCATAAGCCGGATCACCTGGCTCAACTGTGTTATACACCGTACAACCAGACATCATGGATACCATCAACACTGGCACCAGAGCCGCAGGCTTACTCAGCGCTGTTGGCAGAATGGATACCGCTTTTTTTGCTATAGCAATGAACATGATGTGACCTATCGTTTCGCCTACTTTAAATAATTACAGATTTTGGCTGATGTACTGCAACATCTGATCTGCGGTTGAGACAACTTTTGAATTTAACTCGTAGACACGCTGTGTTGTGATCATATTGACCATCTCTTCTACGATGTCGACGTTAGAGTTTTCCAAAGCGCCTTGTTTTACTGCTCCCATTCCATCCAGGCCGGCAATACCGGTGACAGGGTCACCACTGGCAGCAGTCTGACGAAAAATGTTGCTACCCATAGCCTGCAAACCTGCTGGATTGATAAAATCGGCTAGTTCAATTTGGCCAAGTTCCTGCGGATCTGCCTGGCCATTAACAGTGGCGCTGACGGTTCCGTCATCACCAATGGTTAACTGTTGAGTGCCTTCTGGAATGACGATGGAAGGCTGCAATGGCAGCCCTGCGGCATTTACAATTTCGCCCTCTGCGCTCAGGTGAAACTCACCATTGCGGGTATACGCGAGCTCACCGTCACCGCCCAGTACCTGGAAGAAACCTCGGCCATTAATGGCGATGTCCAGACTGTTGCCCGTAATCTGCATGCTGCCCGACGTAAATTCTTTCTGTGTGCCGACAATACGGGTACCCGTTCCCACCTGCAGACCCGATGGCAGCTGTGTATCCTGAGTTGATTGTGCTCCAGGCTGACGCTGGACCTGATAAAACAGATCTTCAAACACCGCCCGCTCACGTTTAAAACCAACGGTAGAAGCATTCGCCAGGTTATTTGAAATTGTACTGAGCTGAGTATCCTGTGCACTCAATCCTGTTTTACTGATGTATAGAGCTGGAATCATACGGTTACCTATTCGTGTTCTTGATTTTGGTGACTGTTGTTTTGATAAACCGTCGCTATAAACCCGTTACGTTAAACCCCTGGCTGAAGCGACAAAATGCTGACGTTATTTCGCTTCAAAGCTAACCTTGCAATAACCGCGCCGAAGCTTCGGAATTGCCTTGTACGGTCTTCATCATTTTGACGCTAAGCTCGTACTGGCGGGACAATGCCATCACATTGGTAAACTCACTGATGGTGTTAACGTTGCTGCCCTCAACAAAGCCGGACTGGATCCGGACGCTGCCGTCCACGGGCGCCAGATTGCCGTCTTTCTGACGAAAAAGGCCATCTTCGCCTTTGACCAGATCAGCGATATCCGGTTTGACCAAACGAAGACGATCCAGTTGAGCCTGGTCGAGAGGCGTATCACCGGTGGTAGTGATCGTGCCATCAACACCGATATCGATCTTGCTGTTGGGGGGAACAAACACAGGGCCGCCATCGCCCAGAACCGGTAAGCCATTTCCGGTGAGCAATTGACCTTGTGCTGTAATCTGGAGACTGGCGGAACGCGTGTAAGCCTCGGCACCATCCAACCCTTGAACCGCGACAAACCCCTCCCCTTCAATGGCAAAATCCAGATCATTACCTGTCTGAATCAAAGGGCCCTGGGAAAAATCGGTCGCTGGGTTTTCTGTCAGCGCGTAGGCGCGGGTAGGGTAACCTTCGCCGTTATACACCGGCATACTACGAGCCTGAGCAAAGTCGGCACGAAAACCATTAGTGTTGGCGTTAGCCAGATTGTTGGCGTGGACCGCTTGCGCCATCATGTTGTGTTTGGCGCCGGTCATGGATATGTATAGAGCCTTGTCCACTGCGAATCTCCTCTGTCACTTTCCTCAAAGGCGACAAACATTGCCGCTTTTGAACTGTTAACAGAGTTATTGCAAGGAGCAGGCCAATTTTAAATTGGGAGAATTTTTCGGAGGGGCAAGCGAACAGACATGCCCCTGTTCCCCTAACCTAAACCCGAATCTAAACCCAAGCCTAGACCTGAATCTAGACTTGAGCCTAACCGTCAAAGTACTTAGATATTCAGAATCGTTTGTGTCACCTGATCGGCTGTCTCAATGGTCTTGGCATTGGATTGGTAGTTGCGTTGCGCAATGATCAAGTTAACCAATTCCTCGGACAAATCCACATTGGAATCTTCCAGAGCACCCGACTGAATCGAGCCCAGAGCCGCTGTTTGCGGCGCTCCGACTAATGGAGTACCCGACTCAAATGACTCCGACCAACCGGTCGACCCCTGAGGCTGCAGCCCTTGCTCGTTGTTAAATCCGGCAATGGCTACCTGTCCGAGAACCTGAGCCTGACCGTTAGTGAAACGGGCAAAGACCACACCACCGTCATCAATACTGACGCCGGACAGGCGCCCCGTGGTAAAGCCATCCTGCCTGACATCATTGATACCAAAGTCAGAACCAAATTGCGTTGAACCGGCAATATTGATCGCAAAGTTGGAGGAACTTGCCGGTGTTGGCAGCGGCAAGGTTGCGCCGGGCTGCGCCCCCAGAGCACCGTTATAATTGCCGTTTTGATCCAGCGGCGTCCAGTTATCAATGACAAAGGACTGATCCGAGGTCGGGTGCAAGCTGCCATCGCTGGCGAAACGCATGGCGTATCCTTGTGGATCCCCTGCTGCATCTTGTGGACCTACGTTCTCGCCGTCGATCTGAACGTACATGGTCCAGTTGTTAGACGTCGTGGCAATACTGGTTGCCGCATCAGTGGTTTCATCAGCAGACTCTGTGCGTCCCTTGACGAAATACTGAGTCATAACATGAGGATTACCCAGGCTGTCATAGATCGTGACAGACGTAGCTGAGTTATAAGTATCCGGATCTGTAGGATCAAATTCTCCTGTGCGACTGTCTACGGCAAGAAGTTCACCCGCATCCACCACATCATCGCCGTTTGCGTCGTTACTCAAAACCAGACCATCCCCCAAGGTTACCGAGACAGTTGAAGCGGCTGTGTCAGCGGTTGCCACAACATCCAGTCCCAACTCTTTGCCTCTGGTGTTGAGAGCATCCGCCACACTCAACGGTGAAGTGAGATCCACCCCGGCCAAAAGCGTATCCAGATCCATAGTCCCTGTTGTGGTGTGCAGCTCTAATCCCG
>NZ_CBFIHX010000183.1:0-237 GCF_965662505.1 Pseudomaricurvus sp.
CGTTCACGAATGTCTCTCCACTGCACGCGGTGCATGTTCCGGTAATACACTCTCGTAAACCTCTGCATAATTGGACACAGTGGATTCCCAAGTAAATGATTTCTCGACTTTTTGGCGACCTGATAAACCATATTGTTTACGAAGGTTTTCGTCTTCCAGAAGTGTTAATAACGCTCTTGCGAGAGCATCCGTATCCTGCGCCTCTACCAGTAAACCCTGCTGACCTTCTGTAATGAT
>NZ_CBFIHX010000183.1:247-5002 GCF_965662505.1 Pseudomaricurvus sp.
GCAAGGAGCACGCCATCGCTTCCAATAACGTATTAGAGATCCCTTCCGCCAGAGACGGTAAAACAAAAATATCCATGCATTGTAAGAGCTGAGGCACATCATCTCTATCACCGGCAAACCAAACCAGCTCGGAAAGGCCCAACTTCTTTGCCTGCTGCTCCAGACTTGTACGAAGCGTCCCATCGCCTACAATCACCACCCGTAACCGGTCCGACCACGAGGGATTTTCCTGTAATAACAGTGCAACCGCATCCAGCAAGGCTTTCTGATCTTTGACAGGAGTAAGTCGCCCGACTGTTCCCAGTACAAGACAGTGATCGTCAATAAATGGTCGCACCACTTCACTTATCTTAGAATCAGATTGAGCATTAAATTTGGTAAGATCTACACCATTGTAGATTTGCCGGATCTTTCGAGTATTAACGCCAACAGTCTCGATCAACCAGTCATTTAAATCCTGGCTGACCGCAATATAGTGGTTAACCATCGGGCGCATCAGGCTTCGGAAAATATTATATTTTCGATTATTGCCATCCAGGTCGTTCATATCCCGGCCGTGCTCACCGTGAATACGCTTGATACCCGGCAAGGCCAGCGTCACCAGCTGGGATTCCAGTGCAGCAAGGTTACGACTATGAACAATATCAGGACGATACTCCCTGAGAATCTTCCATAATCTATGATAGGTTTTAACGTCATGACCCGGTGGTTTATTCAGTTCAATCACTGGAACATTCGGTTTTTCAATACGCTCAGAAAATTTTCCACTAGTCGTCAGGCAAATCACCATGTGCCTGAACTTATTTTCTGGTAACCGATTGATAATATTGACTAATCCATTTTCCAATCCACCGGTATCCAGTGCAAACACTATATGTGCAATCAAAGGAGGCACTTTATTGTCCCCCATTCTTTGAACTCAGGACTATATCCAACTCCGGCGACAGTTGGTTCATAAATGACTGCATTTGCAGTAAGGACTGATCGACTGATTCAGTCACGTCTGATACCACATAAATCCGGGCAGATGGTGTTGCATTGAAGCTCAGTAAAGACAACGCCTCCAGTGCTTTTGCCACATAGGGGCTTGATGTATCGAATTGACCCACTCGATACCAACGCCAGATTAATAGTTCATGCTCTGCATTTTTGATTCGGGCTTGCTCAACGAATATTGGTTGGTCGTAGATAAAAATCTGAGATTTTCCTTGTTCCAATAAACCCCACTTCTGATGTTTGAGCTCCGGAATTATCCATTGATCCAGCCCAGTGACTAATTCACTACCCTGAGACTGATTTATATACTGATTGATATACAAACCAACCATGGCATCGCCACTGCCGTAAAAGCTGTTATGGGTGAGATCAGCCCCGTCAGTTAAAGGCTTCCAACTCCATTCCGGGCTACCTTGGTAGTGCCAACCATTAGGGACTTCTGGCAGAACCAGTGTGAACTCTCCTGATGGGATCTTTCTTTCGGGCAACAAAGAAGGTACCAGAGCCCAGATCACGGAAGAAGCAACAATTATGACGGCCGCAAGATAACCCGAGTTGCCAGCTACATTACCATCGGCAGTGAAATCAGATGTTGATGTTTGAACAACGCTACCAGGCTGCTCTCCAATTTGTGAGCTTTCAGAACCGGACAGCTCATCGTTTGATTCAGAGTCCCGAAAGAGACTGCCGATCAAAAACATCAGAAATATAACCAGACCAAAAAACAACCAACCGTAAATGAGATGATCAACCCCAACCGCCAGTGTCATATCACTGAAATGACCAATCATAACAATCATATAAGCGCGAGCCGTATTCGCCAGCACCGGTACAATGATAGAGATCGCCACAAAAGCCAGGCGCTTTACCGTAGAGGTGTAGGTCAAATAAGCAAACAGGCAGCCCAGGGTGATGGATGCGATCAGGTAACGAATACCGCTACAGGCTTCAACGACGGACCAATTTCCAGAGGGCAAAGAGAAATACAATCCCTCCTGATAAACAGGGATACCGGACTGACGTATCAGCCACACAGTAGATGAAGCCGTAAAATCCATCATGGGAGGAATCAGATTCTCTCCCATAGGGACCATAAATAACAAAAATGCCAAAGGAAAGGTCAATCGGCGGGCTATGTCTAGCCCCAGTAACGCGCATGCTCCAAGAATCACCAACAAGACAAATGACAGCTGCTGCATCACCATCACATCAACCAGCGAGCTCATTAGCCATAAACCCCCAACCGCCATGATTGGTAAAATAAACCAGAGCTGAGGCTTAGGTCTTAGTCGTAGCAAGCTATCTTTAAGCTGCCAAATCAACCACAAAGATACCGGTGCAATAATAAATCCGTGGGCAAACGTACCTGAGCGGTACCATATTTCCACCATTGAGACGAGTGACGGCCAATAGGCGACCAGCAACACCGTCAGATACACTGCTAATGCAATTAATGCCTTACGCCACGGAGGATTCAGAGACGTTAACAAGTGGGAGCTACTCATGCTCCAGCTCCCTGGCAACTGACTGTTCCAGCCACTCTCCCACTTTGGGTAAGGTATTATTCCAATTAAAATCTTTCAGAACCTTAGAGCGTGCTGACTGAGCAATCGAATAGGTGCTGTTTTTCAGAATCGTGGGTAAAAACTCTTGGTAATCTTCCAGTGAGTTCGTCAGTAGTATCTCAGCCCCCAATTCTGCCTCAATGCCTTCGAGTCCGGCAGCACTGGTCATTACGACCTTTTCCATTGCCATGGCTTCCAAGACCTTATTTTGCACTCCCCTCGCTAAACGTAGAGGTGCAACAACGGCAGTGGCATATTTCAGATAAGGCCTGACATCTTCTACCTTGCCTGTCACCACAACACCGTCTGTTTCTTCCAAACAACGTACTTTACGAGTTGGATTTCGGCCAACGATATAAAACTTAAGATCGGTCTGCATCTGTTTCAATGCTGGAAACACAGCTCGGACAAACCAGACAACAGCATCTACATTTGGCCAGTAATCCATAGCGCCGGTAAACACCAAAATCGGTGATGGATCTCGATATGGGTCCTTGTAATCCAGATTAGGATCAAAATAATCAGTATCCACACCGTTATTGTAGAATCCAATTTTGTGTTCCTGATCAGGGACTAACCGCTTAAACAGTCTGGCTTCCGCACTGGAAACCAAAAAGCTGCGATCCGCCAAACCAGATATTTTCCGTTCAAATTCGAGTAACTTATCCGCTTCACGGCGATACAACCAATTCATTGGGAAAGACTTGGTTGTAGAATATTGGCGCCACTTGTCAGAGTCCACATCCACCAGATCGAGGACAATACGTCGATCTTTTTTACAGACATCAATCAGGTACTGTGCCATAGCAGAGGAAAAAGCCACACAACGCTTGATGTTGTGCTCAACCAGCTGCGATCTGACCCACTTTTGCATTCCGCTATCTGCATAGTAAGGGAGTGTCATGGGCTCTCCCTTAAAGAGACCTGACAGGCTTTTAATCTTGCTGCCCAAAGGAGGCAATGGTACACAGAGCACCTCTCGGCACAACGTCTTGAGGTAAGGGATATGCTGACGATCGTCCTCATCATCCCAAAAACAACCCAAAAACACCGTGTAATGCTCAGCAAGGTAACGCAGTAAATGGTAAGAGCGAATCTTGTCCCCTTTATCCGGTGGATAAGGAATGCGATGGCACAGGTACAGTAATGCGGGCTTTGTCGTAGTCATATTACAGGCTCGCTACCCCAGGTTCCGGGACAATAAGGGGCCGAATACGTTAGCTACAGGAAGCGGCATTCTCTTCCAGGCGTTGATAAACATCTGATACTTTGGGTTTGATGGATTAACTTCCGGGATAGACGAAGCCTTCACCAAATAGTTTTCATAATATAAAGGCTCTGGCTCAAATCCCCAGTTCTTTTTAAAACTGTATGGTCCGGTTCCTACTTTACTCCGGCCATA
Source organism: Pseudomaricurvus sp. (assembly GCF_965662505.1). Classification (NCBI taxonomy): domain Bacteria; kingdom Pseudomonadati; phylum Pseudomonadota; class Gammaproteobacteria; order Cellvibrionales; family Cellvibrionaceae; genus Pseudomaricurvus; species Pseudomaricurvus sp. Next base: position 4,211 of record NZ_CBFIHX010000183.1, read on the forward strand.
ATCGAATACTTTGACCCCCTGGTCGCAGGCATTTTTCATCAACTCCCAATACATATACCCATGGGCGTATAGATCTCGGGCCGCAGCAGTACTGCCTGCGTAGTAAGGCAAAACCTGATCTTTAAAGTAGAAACTCAAAACTCCCGCGACATCTTTACCTTCATGGGTAATCATTAACGAACGGCAGTCGTTACCAAAGACTTCTCGCAACACCTTAAAGTATTTTGCCGGAAACACGGGGGTACCGAGATTACGAACACTTTCGGCATAGACTTTGTATACTCGGTCCCCGTGCCAGCCTTCTTCGCCGACCAAACCTTTTTTGATTCCTTTTCTGACCACCGCCCTTTGTTTATTGGGTATCGCCTTGAGAATTTTCTCGTGATCGGACTCTATTTCTTTGCGAAATGTTGCATATATTGACTTAGTGGGCCAACCTTCTCCTGATGGAGCCTGATTTCTCAGTTCCAGAGTGTCTACCAGTAGTTCTTTTGCCAGTTTGCAGGCTTCATCCCTTAAGAATGCCCTTGCCTCTTCAGTCTCTGCCACGATTCCACCGTAAACACAAAACGGTAACGACACCAAAGAATGTCCAAACAGAAAACTCTTAACATGCCCTAAAGGCAATATGCCTACAATCTCGGCCCCTTGAGTTACATAAAGGAAATAAGCCTTGTGACCAAACGCTTTTTCCAACACTCGCTTCCAGCCAGAACGATGAAAAAATGTCGCATCTGATGACTTATCGACAAAGGCGTCCCACAATTCAGCCTCAGGTGTAATCGCAGAGAT
>NZ_CBFIHX010000184.1:0-4985 GCF_965662505.1 Pseudomaricurvus sp.
CTGCCGGTGACTGTGTTGTGATTGCAGGCAAAGGCCACGAAGATTATCAGCAGATTGGTGTTAAAAAGTTGCCCTTCAGTGATGCTGCTGTGGCCCGTGTGGCATTAAAGCAGCGCAAGGCCTCCCAGACTGGTGTTGATGCCGGTGTAGAAACTGGAAATGGGACAGGAGGCGCGGCAAATGATTAAGCCGATGAAACTGTCCGAACTGCTCGCACCGCTGAACGCAGAATTGCACGGCGACGATGCCTCCTTTGAGCGAGTTAATACCGATACACGCTCGGTTCAGGCAGGTGATTTGTTCGTAGCCATTAAGGGCGAGCGCTTTGATGCTCACAGTTTTGTGGCTGATGCCTGTAAATCAGGTGCGGTAGCCGCAGTGGTAGAACGTTTGGATGACCAGCTGGCAGCGCCGCAGTTACTGGTAAAAGATACCACTCGTGCTTTGGGTGACATTGCCCATCAGGGGCGTATGCAGTTTCAAGGACCTCTCATTGCCTTGACGGGCAGCAGTGGTAAAACCACGGTCAAGGAAATGATCGCAACGGTTCTGGGTCAGGCAGCACCCGTTCACGTTACGCGTGGCAATCTGAATAACCACATTGGTGTACCTCAGACATTGTTGGCAATGCAGGGCGATGCACAGTACGCCGTGATTGAAATGGGTGCCAGTGGTTTGGGTGAAATTGATTACTTGGCGTCGCTGGCTGAGCCCACCGTTGCACTGGTCAATAACGTGATGGCGGCTCATCTGCAAGGGTTTGGCAGTGAGGCCGGAGTTGCAGCAGAGAAGTCCACTATTTATCGTCATTTGAGACAAGGCGGTACCGCGGTCATCAATCTTGATGAGTCTTATGCGTCCGGCTGGATGGATACATTGAAGGCCGAGCGTTCGGATGTGCAGTTCCTGACATTCTCGGTTGCTGATGCCAATGCCGATATATTTGCCACAGATATACAGCTCACTGAAAAGGCGTGCTACGAATTTACCTTGCACGCTGGTGAGAAAGTCGCTGGTCAGAAGGGCTTGGGCGAGAAAAGTATCGCGGTGAATTTACCGATGATGGGGCGTCAGAACGTCAATAATGCACTGGCTGTCGCAAGTTGCTGTCTGGCGGTAGGCGCCAGTCTTAAAGAAATTGCAGAGGGTCTGACTAAAGTTGCTCCGGTTAAAGGCAGAATGATGCCGCAGTCGGGCATGAATGGCTCGTTGGTGATTGACGATACTTACAACGCGAATCCGGGTTCGGTTAAGGCGGCTGCACAACTGCTGATGGACCTGAAGCATCAGGGGCGTGACGTTTTACTGGTGTTAGGAGACTTGGGTGAGCTGGGTGATGGGGAATTGGGAGCATTAACAGCACTGGGTCAAACCCTTAAATCGTTAGGGGTACCGGCACTCATTACTCAAGGCAAAAACAGTCAGTATGCAACTGACGGATTTAATGAATGTGATGCACTTAATAAAGGTCAAACAACCTCAGAAAAAGAGTGCACCTCTCAAGAACAAACGGCGAAGCACTTTGTCTCTAAGGACGAGCTTAACCACTATTTATTCACTCAATTAACAGATAACACGGTTGTCCTGGTGAAAGGATCTCGGAGCGCAAGCATGGAAAGCGTTGTGCAAGCAATTACGTTAGGCGGAGAACAACAATAATGCTTTTGTGGCTTGCAGAGTATTTACAACAGTATGTGTCCTCATTTGCGGTATTTCAGTATCTGACCCTGCGGGGCATTCTCGGGGTGCTGACAGCATTGGCGATATCACTGATTTTAGGACCCTGGATGATTCGTAAACTGAATTATTTACAGATCGGTCAGTCTGTTCGCGATGATGGTCCTGAGTCCCATTTGAGCAAATCCGGTACTCCAACCATGGGCGGCACGCTGATTTTGGCGGCAATTTTTGTCAGTGCGTTGTTGTGGTCTGACCTGAGCAATCGTTATGTCTGGGTCGTGCTGATTGTCACCGGTATTTTTGGTGCCGTTGGCTGGGTCGATGATTATCGCAAGGTCGTGGAAGCTAACTCCAAAGGGCTGCCAGCGCGCTGGAAATATTTTTGGCAGTCAGTGGCGGGGTTAGGCGCTGCGATTTTCCTGTACTACACCGCAGCAAGCCCTGCAGAGACACAGTTGATCGTGCCGTTTTTCAAAGAGATCTCCCTGGATATGGGCCTCTTTTACATTGTGCTGACCTATTTCGTCATCGTTGGCTCCAGTAATGCTGTAAACCTGACAGATGGTCTGGATGGGCTGGCAATCATGCCCACGGTGATGGTGGGCGGTGCGTTGGGTCTGATTGCCTACTTGGTAGGTCACAATGAGTTCTCCACTTACTTGCACATTCCTTATGTTGCGGGAGCGGGGGAGCTGATTGTCTTCTGTGCTGCTCTGGGCGGTGCGGGGCTCGGTTTTCTTTGGTTTAACACCTACCCGGCGCAAGTATTTATGGGCGATGTCGGTGCCCTGGCACTGGGCGCGGCGCTGGGTGTGATTGCGGTGATTGTTCGTCACGAGATTGTCTTCTTTATTATGGGCGGTGTCTTTGTGATGGAAACCGTGTCGGTGATTTTGCAAGTGGGTTCTTTCAAATTGACGGGTCGTCGCATCTTCCGCATGGCCCCACTGCACCACCATTTTGAATTAAAGGGCTGGCCAGAGCCCCGTGTGATTGTCCGTTTCTGGATTATCACTGTCATGCTGGTGTTGTTTGGTTTGGCAACATTGAAACTGCGTTAAGCAATAACAGGTTTTACAGTAACTAATATCAAATTTAGAAAGGACGAGAAGCAATACTGTGGTCAATTTAATCGCGCAAAGTAATGTCACTGTTTTGGTCGGTATGGGAATGACCGGGCAATCGGCTGCGCGCTATTTGACCAGCGTAGGTCGTCCTTTTGTTTGGGTAGATACCCGTGAGGCTCCTCCGGCCTTGGACAGTGTTCGCGCTCAGTTTCCCGAAGCGAATATAGAACTGGGCGAATTGAGAGAAGATACTCTGCTGGCTGCTGCCGAGATTATCGTCAGCCCTGGTGTGCCACTGTCAAATCCTGTTTTGGTAAAAGCCGAAACAGAGGGCATCCCTATGTTGGGGGATATCGAACTGTTTTTACGGGAAGTGAAGGCTCCTGTTATAGCGATCACTGGGTCTAATGCGAAAAGTACAGTGACTACGCTTGTGGGGGAGATGGCTCAAAATGCCGGTAAGCAGGTGCTGATCGGTGGCAATATCGGCGTCCCGGTTCTGGATTTATTACAACAGCCAGCGGCTGAACTGTATGTGTTGGAATTGTCCAGTTTTCAACTGGAAAGTATCAAGCAATTAAATGCTGAAGTCGCGACCGTGCTGAATGTCAGTGAAGATCATATGGATCGTTATGATTCCTTCGCTCAATACTATATAGCCAAACAGCGGGTTTATTTTGGGGCTAGGAAAGTCGTCGTGAATCGTGAAGATCCACTGACTGCGCCGCCGCTGGCAGAGGGCGTCGAGCAATTCAGTTTTGGTCTGAATATGCCTGACAGACGTGGTTTTGGCGTAATAACCAAAGCGGGTCAGGAGTGCTTGGCTTTTGAGTTCAAAGCGTTGATGCCCATTGACGACATTAAAATTCCCGGTCGCCACAATGTAGCAAATGCACTGGCCGCGTTGGCGTTGGGGCACGCTGTTGACCTGCCAATGGATGCGATGCTGCAAACATTAAAAGTATTCACGGGGTTGCCACACCGTTGTCAGTGGGTCGCTGAAAATGGCGGAGTTAACTATTACAACGATTCAAAAGGCACCAATGTGGGAGCCACATTGGCCGCGTTGAATGGCTTGAAAAAACCAAATGGGAAAATTGTCCTGATCGCCGGTGGGGTAGGAAAAGGCGCTGATTTCTCGCCGTTGAAAGCAGCCGCTGCCGGGCTTCGGGCGCTTGTGGCGATCGGTCAGGATGGCGATCAAATTGCTGACCTTTTCGCGGATCTGGTCCCTGTATTTCAGGCCAGAAACATGGCCGAAGCTGTAGAGCTGTCTGCCAGGCACGCACAGTCAGGCGATGATGTGCTGTTGTCTCCCGCCTGTGCAAGCTTCGATATGTACAAAGGTTTTGAAGATCGTGGTGAACACTTTGTTCAGGCTGTGAAGGAGGTTGTGGCATGAAAGCTATGATCAAGCCTTCCTTGATATCTTCGGCCTGGCTGGACGGTGTTAACTGGCAGTTGTTGACCTTGGTGATGGTGTTGTCATCCATTGGATTTGTCATGGTCACTTCAGCATCCATGACGTATGCAGAAGTGAATTACAACGATGCGTGGTTTTTCTCGACACGCTACGCACTCTATTGGGTTGTGGGCATGGTGGGAGCTGTATTGATTGCAGCTGTGCCAACCAATATTTGGGAAAAGTATGGCAGCCTGTTTTTGATCATTGCGTTGGTGATGCTAACGCTGGTATTGATTCCGGGGATTGGTCGCAAGGTGAATGGCAGTCAGCGTTGGTTGCAGTTGGGTCCTCTGGGAATACAGGCTTCGGAAGTGGTTAAGTTTTGTGCAATCGTTTTCTATGCCAGCTTCCTGGCGCGTAGAGGACAAGAAACTCTGAGTGACTGGCGTGGTGTATTCAAGCCGTTATTGGTGTTGGGCATGATGATCTTTTTACTGTTGCTTGAACCTGACTTCGGCGCATCAGTGGTTTTAGCCTGTACAGTGATGGCGATGCTATTCGTTGCGGGAGTTCGTTTGTGGCAATTTATTTTGCTGTTTGCCGGAGCGTTGGGCGGATTGATTTTGATTGCTACCTTATCGCCATATCGTATGCAGCGCTTGATTACCTTTTTGGATCCCTGGGCCGATCAGTTTAACAGTGGTTATCAGCTAACCCAGTCCTTGATTGCGTTCGGTCGTGGACAATGGACTGGTCTGGGGTTGGGTAATAGTGTTCAGAAGTTATTTTACTTGCCTGAAGCACACACGGATTTCATTTTTGCCATTATCGCA
>NZ_CBFIHX010000185.1:0-4980 GCF_965662505.1 Pseudomaricurvus sp.
CAATGCCAAAGCCTGCGACAGTGATGGCGCCACTGGCAGGATTGAACAGTATGTGATCCGGGGTCAGTGCTTTATGTACCAGATCCCGGGTGTGAATCTGCCCCAGGATACGGGCTAGCTGCAGTGCAATGTCGAGCCCTTGGGTAAGGGGAAGGCAGCTGTTTTTGCTTTGATGACCGCTGCCATCGTTTTGAAGATCGTATGCTTGATTAAGGTGGGCGCGCAGCGTGCCTTCGAATGGCTCGCCGATTAATGCCAGGTTGCCACTGCCGTGGGGCACGATACAGTCAATTTTGCGCACACCGTTAATGTCCACCAGGCGTTGCGTGATGGTGCCTTCGCGGCGGATTCTGGCGACTTGCTGGCGATCAGGGTATTCAGAGTCGATGGTTTCTATCGCCACAACGGCGTTATCGGCAAGTCGGCGGGCACGGTAAACCACATGGCCGTTGTGCCGATGCAGGACCGGGCCAATTTCATAACCGGATATGTCTAAATTCACCGTCACTCTGTGTCTCCCGTGCCGCTGAACTGGATCAGACGCCGAAGAGTCGGTGGAAGGTGGTGCAGTAGTCCTCGTACGCCGTATCCCGCAGCGGAGTACCATGCCCGCACAGAGCGTGTTTGAAGCTCAGGGATTTCAGGCGAGCGAAATCGTCCGCGGCAGGTTCGGCCGCCTGAAGCCAGACTGGCCCGATGTTGGCAGGTGTGAAAAAGCCCATCTCTTGCATCAGGGAGGTTGAGGCGTCAGAGAAAAATTCGTCCGGTGCGAGCCAGTTCTGCAGTGCATCACAGGCAATGACAATACCGCCAGCGCGCTCAAGGCGCAGGATACCTTCCGGAATCTGGGTGGTGTGAAATTCAAACAGAGAGGCGTCTGCTATTGGTAAATTGTCCGTAGTCAGAGGCCGTGTGACCATTTGGTGAGTCTGTTGTTCTGGCTGTTGATGCTCTGATTGGTGTTCTGATTGATGTTCTGGATCCGTCCCGTGCTGGCATTGTTCTGAGCCAGTGCCCGGCAGTGCCCAATATTGAGCATCGTAGTGGTCGACATAAAATTCATCATCACGTCCGTGCAGCGCCCCAAGGCGAATCACATCAGTGACCCGTCCCAGCTCATCCAGTGTCGCAAGGCCTTCGTCGTTCAGGCGCACGCTGTTGATCAGGATCAGGCGTTCGCCCTCCCGTACCACGGTCATGTTGCGGCTGAATTGCCAGTCTGTATCCATCAGCACGGTTTCCATGGTGCCGCTGACGATAAAGACATCCGTAAAAACTTCTTCAATAGCACCGTGGGGCAGGGCTGGGGGGAGCAGGGTGGAGGGACGCGATTCCATCGTTACACTCATTAATTTTCGTTGTAGATGAATTGACCCACATAACGATACTCGCGTGCATACTCGTTGAGATACACATTGAGGTAATGTTGCTGGGCCTGATTGAGGCGTCCCTGCCTGAGATCTTCCAATGATTCGTTACTGGTGCTGCTGTCCAAACGCTTGAGGTGAAACAGTGTCATATCCTGCCCACCAAAGAAACCTTTCAAAAACGTATGCAGGGGGCGTGCCGCCGACATATCAAAAACTGAGCCCCACAGCGCGGTGTATAAGGGATGCTGCGCCAGAGAGGCTGCATCGAATGTGGGGAAGTGTCCTGCTGGGGGTGAGAACACTGGGTACTCTTCGGGCTGATGGACCGGTTGAGAGAGCAGATCCTGTATGTAGCTGCTGTCGAGATTGGCACTTCGTGCGCCCTCGACCACGATATTGAGGTAGCGGCGACTCGGCAGGCAGCTATCGTCGATAAAATCAGGCATTCCTATATAGGTCAACGCGTTGGCCGGGCCTGCTTCTGTCTCCAGTTCCACCGTGATTCTATCGTAGCCATGGCCGTAAGCTTCTGCGTCATCAAGCGGCGCGAGGGCTTCATCGGAGCACTCATAGAGGATGCCGAGCACCTGATCATCGCGGCTATCACTGGGTTCGATGTTGCAGACTCCGCCTTCGTGACGAAAAAAGTGTTGTACGTTGAAACGTAACCGCCATCCGTGCAGGGCCGCACGACGTGCGCTCAGGGGCTCTACACCCTTGGCTCGCAGTGACGTCATGTTCATATTTGAGCCAAAGCCAAAATAGCGAAACATAGGGTAATCAAACACCTTTTCCAGCACTCCGTACTCTGCCGAACTGTCCTTTACCATATCGAACAGTCAATTTCTGAGTGCTGGCGCTTAAATTGCTATTACAATACAGGGATTAGGGCTGAAATCAATACGCGCAAGATGTCCTGATTCGTTCTTTTATGTAGAGATCCCTTCCTGCTCAAAACTTGCAACAATTCCACCTGTGGTCGATGGTTAGTGTGTCTATTCATAAATCCACGCCATTACGGAGTTGTAGTGTATGAGTGTCCTGCTGTTGTTAGTGAGTGCTTTGGTGCTTTTGTATCTGGGAGTGGGGGGCTCAGTTGCTGCCGGGGTTCTGGTCATCGCTACGGTGATTGGTCTGATTCTGGATGAGTTTCATCTCCTGAGTATTATTTTCGGTGGTGCTCTTCTCGCGTTGAGCCTGATATTGGTACTGCCGGGGCAGTTGCGTAAAGACAAGCTCAGTCGTCCGCTGCTGGGGTGGGTGCGGGGAATGTTGCCTACGCTCTCGGATACCGAAGCTGAGGCCCTGAAGTCCGGTACCGTTGACTGGGATGGTGAACTGTTCTCGGGCCGGCCAGAGTGGAAAAAGCTGTTGCAAGCGCGGCCTGCGACTCTCAGTTCTGAAGAGCAGGCGTTTCTTGATGGTCCGGTGGAAACCCTGTGTGAAATGCTGGATGACTGGGCGATCACCCATGAGCATTACGATTTGCCAGAAGAAGCGTGGCAATTCATTCGTGACAATGGCTTCTTCGGCCTGGTTATCCCGGCAGAACATGGCGGCAAAGGGTTTTCCAATACCGCTCACTCTGAAGTCGTAATGAAGTTGTCTACGCGGAGTGTCTCCGGTGCTGTTACCGTGATGGTGCCCAACTCCTTAGGCCCAGGTGAGCTGTTGGTGCATTACGGCACGGATGAACAGAAACAGCATTATCTGCCACGCCTTGCCAATGGCGAAGAGATTCCCTGTTTTGCTCTGACCTCTCCGATGGCGGGATCTGATGCGGGGGCCATTCCGGACAAAGGCATTGTCTGTAAAGGCCAGTGGCAAGGGGAAGAGGTGCTGGGGCTTAAGGTCACCTGGAATAAGCGTTATATCACCCTGGCTCCTGTGGCGACGTTGATCGGTCTGGCCATCAAGGTCTACGATCCGGTCGGCTTTTTGGCCAGTGACGCTGACAATGGAGAGTATGACCCGGATATTGGTGTCACCTGCGTGTTGCTTCCGCGAGATTTGGAGGGAGTTAACGCCGGTGCTCGTCATTTGCCCATGAATACGGTCTTCATGAATGGTCCGACTTGGGGAACGGATGTCTTTATTCCGATGAGTCAGGTGATTGGTGGGCAGGAAATGCTGGGCAAAGGTTGGACCATGCTGTTGGAGTGTCTGTCGATTGGACGCTCGATTTCATTACCCGCATTGGGAACCGGGGCCGGCAAAGTGGCTAGTCTGTCTACCGGCTCTTACGCTCTGGTGCGTGAACAGTTCGGCCGCACCATCAGTCAGTTTGAAGGGGTGCAGGAAGCACTGGAGCCGGTCGCCGGTTACACCTACATGATGGATGCTGCGCGCTTATTGACGGCAGGCATGCTGGATCGTGGCGTCAGGCCTGCAGTGCCCTCGGCGGTACTCAAATATCGCAACACCGATTTGATGCGCGAAGTGATTAATCATGCAATGGATGTGGTGGCCGGACGCGGTGTGATTACCGGGCCACGCAACTTCCTGGCGCGGGGTTATCAGGCGGTGCCCATTGGCATCACCGTAGAAGGCGCGAATATTCTGACCCGCAGTTTGATGATTTTTGGCCAGGGGGCGATTCGTTGTCATCCCTTTATTGTGGAGGAAATCGAAGCGGCGGGTATGGAGGATGAATCGGCTGCAGTGACAAAATTCGATGGCGTTTTTTATCGTCATCTGGCGCACACCACCCGCAATGGGTTGCGTGCCTTTGTATTGGGCCTGACCCGAGGGTGTCTGGAGCCTGTCCCAGAACAGGGCGATATTAAGAAATACTACCGCCAGTTGGCTCGCTTTTCTTCGGCATTCTCACTGATGACGGATGTGACTCTGCTCAGTATTGGGGGTGGCCTTAAGGCTCGTCAAAGACTCTCCGGACGTATGGCGGATTGCCTCGTGCATCTTTATTACGCCACGGCCGTGATTAAGCAGTGGCACGAAGAAGGTTATGCAGAAGATCAGCGGCCATTGGTGGAGTGGTGTTTGCAGTCGTGCCTGCGGGATTTCCAGGTCTCGATGAAGACCTTAATTATTAATTTTCCGGTGAAAGCGCTGCGTTGGCCTCTGCGGTTGCTGGTTTTCCCTCTGGGCGCTACCGGGATTAACGGTCCTGATGATCGGCTGGGAACAGAAGTGGCCGCCAGTATTGTCAAGGATACGCCACTGCGAGATCGCATTGCTCGTGGTTGTTACGTCAATTCCGATCCGGAAGATTCACTGGGCCGTGTACTCAACGCGTACCGGTTGGCCAACGACACCCGCGAACTGCGTGAGAGGTTGCACGACGCCCTTCGCAAGCGCGACGCCAATGAGTTAAGTGGCATTGATCTACTGTTAGGTCATCAGCGCAAGGAACTGGTGGATTGGGCCATTACTGAAGGTGTCATCAAAGAAGAGGAGCGGGAGCCGCTTCTGGAAGCGTTGACGGCACTTTACGATGTCATTCGCGTGGATGCTTTTGATGGCGAAGGGCTCAAAGAACTGGCGGATTGTGCAGCCGGAAAACGCAAGGTGGTGGAGCGCCCGGCGAATAGCGAGTAATGCAGAATACAGTGCCATACTGTCGGTTGGCACTGTGTTTGTTCAGTAAACA
>NZ_CBFIHX010000186.1:0-4882 GCF_965662505.1 Pseudomaricurvus sp.
GCTCATCTTTCAAAGCATTCCACACTGGACGAAAACCCCAACACCACGAGCACATGGGATCGTGAGCATAATACAATATGGCTTGTTGTGAACCGGTCATAATGGTCTCTTTAAGTGTTCTCTGGATATACGGCGTGTTGGCGTCATTCTAACCTGAATCGTTCATTGACTGGGGGAACCCTCCGGGAAATCCTCGCTTAGGGATAGGCATTCCACTACAATGCGCCTTTTCCTTACTCCCAGAGATTCAAACCTTATGACTAGCCCAAAACCCTCAAACCGCAGCCGCCGCTTACGCAAAAAACTGCATCTGGACGAATTTGCCACTCAGGGCTTTGAACTGGATTTTGAATTTGTGACAGAGAAGGACGCCGATCAGCTGGATGCCTTTATCATTGAATTCATGACCGACGCAATGGAAGCGAACAAACTCGCCTTTATGGGCAGCGCCTGTGCAGAAACCCTTGCCGGAGTGGTCATTTGTGAAGGTCGTTATGACTCAGTAACACCTGAGCAACGCCAAGCCGTCGGCGACTGGTTGTCTGCACATGCCGATGTGAAAACCTGCGAAAGCGGCGAACTCACAGACGCGAACGAACTGCTGTAACAGACAAAACACGCCTGCAGCTCTTCACAAAGCCTCCATCGGAGGCTTTGCTTGTTCTAGGCTATGAATAACAGATCACACCGCTAGTATTCCGTGTATTTCTTACTACTGCCGCGCACCTTCTCGGCGGGATATTTCGCCTCATTTTTCTTTGTTTTCTGCGCTACGGCATCCGGGATATTAACGCCAAGTTTGTCCGCCAGACGGACCAGATAAATCTGTATATCTGCAATCTCATCCCCCACTGCGCTTAACTGCTCGTCGGAGAGATTTCTGGACTCCTCTTCCGTTAACCATTGAAAACACTCCACCAGCTCAGACGCTTCGACACTCAGAGCCATCACCAGGTTTTTGGGAGAATGAAACTGGTCCCAATCCCTCTCGGCGGCATAATCACGTAAATACGCCTGAAGCCGCATTAGATCTTCCACACACCCTCCTCGGTACGAGCAACACTAGATTGTTCAGTTTTTTAGATCATTCTCTTTAATAAAGAGCAGTTATTTAACTCAATGACCCGTCCTACAATAGCTCCATCGTTTGAATATTATCAAGCAAGCATTCCAAGCCAACCGATCAAACCCTACGAAAGGAATACCCCATGAATACTAATACATTGAAAGGCAATTCGTTGATTTCCAGCTACCTCCAGCCATTACTGGCGACTCAGGGCGGTATTGGCGCGTTAATACTCCGCGTACCTGTCGGTCTGATCCTGGCTGCTCACGGTTCTCAGAAGCTGTTCGGATGGCTGGGCGGTTACGGTTTGGAAGGCACCGGACAATGGATGGCGTCCATTGGTTTTGAGCCCGGCGTGTTGATGGCTTTTCTGGCAGGCAGCGCTGAGTTCTTTGGTGGCTTACTGCTGGCTCTGGGCTTACTGACTCGTCCTGCCGCATTGGTCACAGCATTTACCATGGTCATGGCCATCAGCTTCCACTTGCCTAACGGCTTATTCGTCAGCAACAACGGTTATGAATTCGCCCTGACCCTGCTGGCAGCCACTGCGGCTTTATTGTTTCTCGGTGGTGGACGATTGTCATTGGACGAAATTCTGGCACAAAAAATACGTTAATAGGCTCTTCACGGAACGCACAACTCCGTGAAGTCACTGTCTACAACACAAGAACCTGTAATTTAAGGAGATCATCATGGGATTACTGATTAAAGGTGAATGGCACGATCAATGGTACGACACCGACAGCACCGGGGGTGAATTCGTCCGCACCGATGCCAAGTTTCGTCAGTGGGTCACTGCGGATGGATCCTCTGATCATAAGGCAGAGAAAGACCGCTATCACCTGTTTGTCTCCCTGGCATGCCCTTGGGCACATCGGACTCTGATATTTAGAAAGCTGAAGCAGCTGGAAGATATTATCGGCGTCACCGTAGTCAAACCTGAGATGCTTGATAAGGGCTGGGTGCTTCTAGACCTGGATGATCCTGCGGCAATGGACCCAAGTCCAGTTCCAGACATTCAGTATCTGTATGAGGTTTACACGGCAAACCAGCCTGATTTTAGTGGGCGGGTGACTGTGCCAATACTGTGGGACAAACACACCAAAACCATCGTCAACAATGAATCTGCTGACATTATTCGCATGCTGAACAGTGCTTTTGATGCCTTTACAGACGTCAAAACGGATTTTTATCCTGAACATCTGCGTCAGCGTATCGATGAGGTGAATGATCTGGTTTACAACAACATCAATAATGGTGTCTATAAATCCGGGTTTGCCACCAGCCAAGAGGCCTATGAAAAAGCCTTCCGTGCACTATTCGATGCACTGGATGAAGTAGAAACCCTACTCGATCAGCAGCGCTACCTGACTGGCGAGCAAATTACCGAAGCAGATTGGCGTTTGTTTACGACTCTGATTCGTTTTGACAGCGTGTATTACGGCCACTTTAAAGCCAACCTGAGACGGATTGAAGACTACCCTAACCTGTCGAACTATCTGCGCGAGCTGTACCAGGTCGAAGGAGTCGCGGATACCGTGAACTTTGAGCACATCAAAACTCACTACTATTACAGTCATGACACCATCAACCCGACGCGGGTTATTCCACTGGGTCCCGAGGTAGATTACCTCCGCCCTCACAACCGGAAATAGTTGACCACTACATAGCCTCAAGCTAACAGGAGCTCATCATGAACAGCGAGTTGAACAGGAGCAGAGAGTTGATCGGTGTCTATTCAACTCAGCAGACCGTGGACGGCGATGGCGTTGAAATTCAACGCATCGTTACCCAGCAAGCTTACGAACAATTTGATCCTTTTTTAATGCTGGATGAATTTAAAGGCGGCTTTGACGGACAACAAACCCGTGGATTCCCCGAACATCCTCACCGGGGTTTTGAAACTGTTACTTACATGCTGGATGGTGCCATCGAACACAGGGATCACCTGGGCAATGTCGGACGACTGGTCAGTGGCGGCGTGCAATGGATGACCGCAGGTCGCGGCGTGCTTCACTCAGAACTGCCCATTGCGGAGCAAAATTATTTTCATGGCTTTCAGATATGGGTGAACCTTCCTGCTTCCGAAAAAATGACAGAACCCAAGTATCGGGAGTTTGGTCCTGAAGAAATTCCGACTTTGAATCTGGCCAATGGCAATTGCATCAAAGTCATCGCGGGTACCGCGACTCATGAAGAGCACTCAGCAACGGGACCTGTTAAGGATGTTGCTACCCAGCCTGACTATTGGGATGTAAACATGCTTGGTGCCACAGAAATGTCGTTACCCATCTCAAGTTCTAAACGGGTTTTGATGTATGTCTACGAGGGATCGATAGACATCAAACTGAAGGGTGCGGCGTCGACGATTGACTCACAGCAGATGGTTGTACTGAGCCCAGGAGAGTCCCTGGAAGTTACTGCGAATGAAGTAAGTCGGTTTTTAGTATTAACAGCGGAGCCGATCAACGAACCTGTGGTTAGCTGGGGGCCATTTGTCATGAATACCCGCGAAGAAATTAAGCAGGCCATCAACGATTACAACCATGGGGTGCTGGTTTAACACCCCTAAACCGAACCAAGAGTAATGGTTGGTTGTTAGCCAGCCATTTGCGGAGTTAAGAATTTGTCCACATACCAACAGGTACTGCTGATTGCATAACCCTGCTGACGCGCCCAGCTTAACCCTGTATCCACCAGCTTTTCTGCATACCCTTTCCCGCGCAACCTAAACGGCACGTAGGTAGAGGTAAAAGTCACAGACTGGTCTTTCAGATCATATTCCAACTTCGCCAGACTGCCATTCACTTCCGCAATAAAACAATGCTGATCCGGTTGATGTTTTATGGATTCCATCATATCTCTCACCACAACTGCTTTACTTCTGTTTCCAGACGACTTAACTGGGCTGCACTATCAAAGTAGGAATTTCCAGCTGATGACTTTTGACGGATGCGACAAAAGTGCCATCTTTTCGCCCTTGACGAACGTCCGATAACGATACGCCCGCCTTTCTTAACCTTTGATGAACAGCCTTTATATCCTGTACCTGGTAGGCGATTCCCCAAAAGTAATCGCTTCCCTCAAACGTCCGTGTTGGCTCAATAATTTCAAGAGTGAGTTTTCCCACCCTGAAAAACAACATCCTTCCGCCCCACTCCGGGACATCTTTATCCAGAGCCAAACGGATTCCTAGTCCACTGTCGCCAAACAGACGAATCGAATCGTCAGCACTATGAGTATAGATGACAAAATGATCTACTCGCTGAATAGATCCAACTGGCAGAGAGCCTTTTTCTGCATCCGTTATGGATATATCGGCTTCAGGAGGCATTGCTTGAGTATCGGCCTCTTCAAAAGACAGCCACAATCCTCGCCGACGCTCTTTCTCCAGCTTAACCGTCCCTTCAGTGGCGAAAACGATACCGACCAAAGCCGAGCGTTCATCGGGTAATTCCAGTAATTCAATCGTGGTGTTTTCCAGCGAAAAGTGGGCTGCGGAACACGATACAGCGCGTTCAGGCAGATCAACTTTTCCCTGCCACACAGGATCTTTCCCCAATAAGACACGGTATTGTTCAATTGAATCAAGCAGATTAGGACACGCAATTCTCAGGCGTTTGAAACCAAGAATTTTAGGGAGACCACTTCTATCGTCAGAAGAGTCGTGGCGAGATGAATTATCGAGAGAAGAGCTGCGCTGAGGGGTATTATCGATCATCGAATGTACTCGTCTATATATAACGAAATACTAGCACGATATGAGAGGATTTGGAGGAAGCCGGAGTCGGCACCCCACAAGAAATGGAAGTGCCT
>NZ_CBFIHX010000187.1:0-4859 GCF_965662505.1 Pseudomaricurvus sp.
ACATCATGTACCGCCTGGAGCAGGTGGGCTGGGACGAGAACCCTACGTTTGACCCGCGAGTGTTTGAGCCTATTCAGAAGGTCAGCAAAGGCATCCCCAGGTTAATCAATCTGGTCTGCAGCCGTTTGATGCTTCACGGCATGGTTGAAGAAAAACGCCACCTGGACATGAAAGACCTGAAAGTGGTACTCGACAGCCTGGCTCAGGAGGAACTTATCCCAAAGTATGATTTCCCCGATAAAGATCAAGCTGTGCTTCACAGTATCTGATCGCCTTGTGCGAAAGCGTCCCTGCGAGCAGATAGAAGAAATACATCAGGTAAACTCCCGGCAACGGGAGGCACCTGTCGCGATGAGATAAAAATAACTGGTCACACCCATGCTAAAACCCTTCCATAAACGCTTACTGATTGCCATCAGCGTGTTCGCACTCACAGCCCCTTTTAATGCCACAGCCCAAAGCAGCTTGCAGGACTTTCACGAAGACGCCTCACGCCTGTACCACCAAAATGACTACCAGGGCGCATTGATTCAACTGAAAAACGCTCTTCAGATAAACCCGGAGCACGTTCCTTCACTGGTGCTTTCAGCCCAGGTTTGGATCGCACTGAATAACCCTGAGGCCGCTGAAGACTCGCTGATCAAAGCAAAAGTGATGGGAGCAGACCCTCGCTTTATCGATCTGAAGCTGGCAGAAGTCTACCGCCAACAAAAAAAATACCAGAGCATCATTGATGAACTCTCTATCCGGGGGCTAAATTCTGAGGAGGCTGTGGAGCTACTGGGCTACACAGCAGAAGCCTATTTGGGCTTGAATCAGGATGACAAGGCTGCACTAGCTATCGAGCAAGCCGAAGCCATCATTCCCGGGGCCCTACGCCCCAATATGGCTCAAATTCGACTGGATATTCGTCAACAAAGCCTGGAAGAAGCTATTCAGCTTGGGCATATGCTCATACAGCGCTTCCCCGACAGCGGGGAGGCCTGGAATCTGTACGCATCCGCCTTACATGCCAATGGCCAGTTGGCACCCGCACTGGAAAACTACAGTGAAGCGCTGAAGGTAGACCCTGCTAACCTCGAGGCTCGGGTAGCCCGTGTGGGTCTACTACTGGATATGCAACGCGCTAACGATACTCTTTCCGATCTTCAACATCTTGAGAAGGAGTACCCCTATGAACCCCGCGCCGCCTACTTCCGCGGACTGACATACTCCCTCCTGCAAAGTCCGGATAATGATTACGCCGCGCAATCGCTGGTACAGCTCAAAAATTGCACAGAAATTATCGCCCAATTGCCCCCTGAAAGTGTCAGGGCCAATCAACAACTGAGTATGATCGCGGCCTTGGCTCACTACGGCCTGTCTGAATTCGAGGCCAGCAAAGAATACCTCAGCCAGTATCTTGGACAACACCGCTACGATTTAGGCGCAAATCGCCTGATGGGCGACACCCTCATTAAACTCGGCGATCCCCTTTCAGCCAGTCGTTATCTGAAAGTCGCCCACGCCCGCTATCCGGACGACAAGAAAACTATCACTTTGCTAGCCCAAGCCTACTCACAAACCGGTCATCCCGAGCAAGCCCAGGCTCTTCTGAAAAAGCTCAACCAGACCAATACGGCAAACAATACTCCAGACTCAGAGGTTGATACCCGTTTGGCATTAAGTATGATGCAGACCCGACATTTCGACGATGGCATCCAGCAGTTAAAAGCCATCTACGATCACGACAAAACACAATACCAGGCTGGGTTTTCTCTGGTACTGGCTCTGCTAAAAAATGACCAAAATACCGCCGCACTGTCTTATGCCCAGCAATTGGCAAAACACTCACCAGACAATATCAGTGCTCAAAATCTGCTAGGCGTCACTCAGCAAGCCGCTGGTGAATTAGACGCAGCCAAAACAACATTCCAACACATTCTCCAAACGGCCCCTGACACAGTCCCCACTCAGATTAATCTCGCCAAAATCGAATACGCACAGGGAAACACCCAGATCGCCAGGGAGCAATTTGAAAAGCTCCTCAAGGAGCATCCTGGAAACGAACAGACCATGCTGGGACTGGCTCGTTATTATGTTGATGAAGGGCAGCTCGATGACGCATTAAAATTGAGTGAAAACGCCTATCAACTGCATAAAAATAGTATTGATACACGCCGTCTGCTGATACAGATCTACCTAAAACAACAAAAGTACGACGCAGCAGAAGCACTGGCTCTGGATACCGTCAACTTTTCTGACAACCCCTTCGAGAGTCAATTTGATGCCAATATGATGCTGGGTCAGGTTTACCAACAAATAGGCAAGCCACGCAAAGCCGTATCACTTTATAAAACCATGACAAAAGATGCCGGATTTCATTCCGACAGCTTGCACCAGATCGCTCTACAACTGATCCAGCTACAATCATGGGAAGCTGCTCGCCATGCACTGTACAAGTCCATAGAGGGCAACCCTGATCATTTGGCGTCTCGTCTGGATTACATTCGGGTCCAGTTGGTTATCGGGGACTTTCAGGATGCCTATGAGAGATCCCAGACTGTTATCACACAGTATCCGGACAATACGACTGGCTACCTTCTTGCCGGTGACAGCCTCACACAATTGCAAAAATTCTCTGAGGCACAGGCCATTTACCAACAGGGGCTAACCCAGAACTTTGACTCTCGACTTGTGCTCAATCAAACCCGACTTCTCAATCTACAAGGAAAAGACAGTGAGGCTGCAGAGCTACTTGCAAATTTCTGGACACAAACATCGGATAGCAGTATCGGATCAGCTTACAGCCTCCATCTGATTAATGTTAAACAGTGGCAGGAAGCCCAGGCAATTTTAAAAATTTTGCTCAGCACACAAACTTCCAACCCGAGCCTGTTGAACAACATGGCCTACGTATCTGATAAGCTTGGGCAAGCTCAAGCTCTGGATTATGCGCGGGAAGCGTACCGGCATGCTCCCGAAAACCCTTTTATTAATGACACCCTCGGCTGGCTTCTGGTGAAATCCGGCAAAACGGAAGACGGCCTCAAATACCTTCGCCAAGCCGTGGTAAGACTGACTGACAACCCTGAGCTCCGCTATCACTTAGGCAAAGCCCTGTCCGATCTTGGCCGTAAAGTGGAGGCCAAGCGCGAACTGGAACAAGCACTGAATCACGAGGGAAATTTTGAAGGGAAGCATGAGGCTTTGAACCTGTTACAGACACTTTTAAAGACTAACGTAACGACAGCTGAAACTTCGTAAATACTTACCTACCAAACCCGAAACTCATCGTTCCACTGCTTCAGGCTTCCCCCGTCTGATCATTGCGTTTAAATCGTTAACAATTTCACCTGTCAGATTTTTTTACAATAAGTTCAATACCTGGAACAGCATTCCCGCACAGAGCCTGCTAACTTATTGAAAAATATAGCCTTTGAGTGGTGTGGCCAAGTTTTTGCTTATAAAAAAGCATGTAACGCCAAAAGATGTGAGATCAAACACAAAACAACGGCATGATTTCACCTAAATACTTTTCCGGCTAAATACACCTATGGAGAACCACCTATGTTGCGTAAAAAAGCGAAGCGTAACAACCAACGTTCAGCACATAGCCAAAAGTTCACGCTGGGGTGCCTGACAGCATTTGGATTAGTTGTGGGCTCAACAGGTTCTCTTGCTGCAGTAGACCCCGCATGGGATTTCACAGGCCCTTACGCCACCAGCAGCGGCTCAACGACCAGTAATGGCATGATTTTTCAAAGCACGAATAGCAGTCTGACGGCCACCGTTTCAGGCTGGGCTGATACTAGTGACGATGGCCGCATTGAAAACTTCAACAGTGAACTTCAGGACTTTGGCAGTAGTGGTCTTGGACTGGATCGCTCCAGCAGAAATGACGGCGATCACGAAATTGACAATGAAGGTCACCAAGAGTTTTTGGTGTTCAATTTTAGCTCACCCGTATCCATTGCCGGCTATAATTTCGGCTGGATTGATACCGACTCAGACTCCACACTACTCGCCTACCAAGGCCCTGATAGTGACCTGGGTCTGACACAATCAGATGGCACAGAGGATCTGGTCAGTCACGGATGGACCGCCATTGGTCACTATCTGGGTGGCAACAACACATACTCAATGGATACTTCCGGCCAAACTGGCGGCATCTACTCAAGCTACTGGATAATAGGCTCTTATTTGAGCGATGTGACAGCCTCAAGCTTCAACTTTAACGTGAACGCAGGGAAAGATGCGTTTAAACTAAGCTCGCTAAACGCCTCCACCCGACCTCCCGACACTCCCCCACCAACAGGTGAGGCACCCGCTCCAGCATCACTGGGTTTACTCTTAGGCGGTTTGTATCTACTGCAACGGCGCGTTAAAAAACAAAAACGACAGATAAACCTTATATCTGCCTGACAAACATTACCCTTACAGAGGCTGTAAAAAGCCTCTGCAGCACCCATCAGTATCAAACCAAGCCATAGTATTTTTAACGAAACCTCTTAACGAGGCCTCTTAACGAGACTTCGCCTGAGCAGCCGCCTCTTCTAGCAACTTATCCAACGTGGCGGGCTCTGATTTTTTCCGCTCCTGCAGGCGCTTTTTAAACGGCCCCCAAAACGATTTATATAAGAGGTGAGGTACCAGCAAGTGTGCAGGCATCTTTAAATAGTGGGACCGAAGATACAAAATCCATCTCGCAAAACCAGTCCAGCGGTCGTAACAACTGGGATGGTCTGGCAATAACCCTCGATCAAACATCCACAGCATAATCGACCGACGAGTTCGGGACGCCTTAATAATAGCCCCTGACTGCTTTAAAATGTCATCAGGTATTTCAACATCAAACCACTTATTGCAGTAATACAAAG
>NZ_CBFIHX010000188.1:0-4829 GCF_965662505.1 Pseudomaricurvus sp.
ACTGGCCTGAGCAATTAGCGATTTATAAATCAAACAGTAATGCCGCGCCGCTAACAGAAGAACAGCACAAAACATTACGAAAAAAACACGCCAATGCCAATGTGACGGTTAGTGATGGCACGGAATATATATGCCCTGGAATGGGAGTGACAGCTAACGGGTCTCCACTTTATGCAGTTCTTAACTCCGATGAAGTAATCTTTATGTTCAATAGGGCATTCGATCTCATAAAAGAGAATATTGAACAAATACTCAATTCTGATCCAAAGCAAAGACAGAGTGAGACTATTACTGTTGGGATGGATTTTTTGCATGATAGCAATGCCATTGCGTATAAAATCAAGGAGACTGGCTTTGTATTCACGCTATCAAGCTAACAAAGCCAGGCAAGGCGACGGCTTTTCCGTTGCGGCTTCGCCTTCACTACAAAGCCGCGCGTGCTGGCGGCGTTAGGCATTTTATGAGCTTCCCTGAGATCCTTGCTGAATCGGTCTGGCACACAACTACACCGGAAAGATATGCCTCGATTCTGCGGGATAGATTTATTCTGCCAGAGCCTGAGCTAACTGACTCAGAGCGATGGGGTACCGCGATGGGAGAAAGTCACTATCCGTATGTGAGAAGTATTGGCGGAGTTAGCCTATTCGACTTTCGTGGTTTTGATGAGTTCACGTACAGCGAAAGATATCCTATGTCATCATGGCATTCGTTCGTTCCATGCAGCCATAGGTCTGATGAGGCTATCTGGCTAGAGATCGATGTTAAATCAGCTGCCGGTAACTTTTTATCTGGCCGTGAATTGCTAAATAAATGGAAAGAGTCCGAGCAACTGCGCCGTAAAATCATGCCTTTCATTGAGGCCGCGCACTTGGGTCCTCTTCCACTCAATTTAATAAGGCGCACACTCAAATACTCAAAGTCTACAGGTGTATTTGAGGAGTGTTTCGCTTTGGGCCTGAACAATGCCTAACAAACGCAACCAATCGCTCTCTTTGGTCGCTGGGACGCCCAAAACGCTGCGCTTTTTTGTGCGCCCTTGTTGCGGGCGTTAGGCTAAAAATTCAAACAATAGAGCATTTATTGCTTAGAGTTAAAAAAGGAAAATCAATGAAGAAAATACTCATCGCAACTACAGTAGTAACATCCTTATTATCTGGTTGCGCATCAGTCCCAATGGAAAGCGAAAACAACTCCGATATGGCAAAAAAGTTTAGTTTGCCATCGGACGAGAACTCTGGCTTGTATATTTATCGGTCGGGAAGCTTTGGTGGAGCCTTAAAAAAAGATGTATGGGTTGATGGCGATTGTGTCGGAGAAACTGCTCCTAACATGTTTTTCTACACGGAAGTGGCTGGTGGTCAACAACATAAAGTCTCAACTGAATCAGAGTTTTCGCCAAATGACTTACTGGTTAATACCGAGGGTGGAAAGAACTATTTTGTTAGGCAATATATTAAAATGGGCGCCTTTGTTGGTGGGGCGGGCGTAGAGTTGGTTGACGAAGAGAAAGGCAAAAAAGAAGTTTCCAAACTAAAAATGGCTAAAAAAGGATCGTGCAGTAAGTAGCATTACAGAGGTATCAAATTGATGCCATTTGTTCCACTTCGTTTTTGGGCGGCTACACCACTTCCCCCTCCCAACTATATTCCACAAATGGCACAATTTATATCGGCGTTATTCGACATAAAAAATCCCCGTACCAGTGGTAACGGGGACTTGTGGGGTTTTTCTGCCTAGCCAGACTTTAGTTTAGCGGCTAGCTTAAGGCTTTAAGCTGTTGTTCAAACTGTTGATAGGACTGCTGCAATTCGGCGAGTTTCTCTTGCTCTTTTGCAACCACCTCAGCCGGCGCCTTGGCGACATAATTTTCATTAGCCAGTTTGCCTGAAGATTGCTTGATGACTTTATCCAGCTTGGCCATCTCTTTGGTCAGGCGAGAGATTTCAGCATCTTTATCAATTAGTCCTTCAAGCGGGATTAAAATTTCCATTTTACCCACCAGTGCTGTCGCAGCAGCGGGGGCCTCGCCTTCAAGAACATCAATTGATTCCAGGTTCGCAAGGCGGCTTAAAAATTGTTGATTGCCAGCTAAGATTGTCTGGTCTGATGACGATGCATCTTTGAGCAAGACCGGTAACGTTTTTTTCGGGGCAATGTTCATTTGTGAACGAATTGAACGCACACCTGTAACAAATTGCATGACCCATTCCATCTCGGTGACGGCCGCTACATCAATTTTAGTGCTATCCGAAACCGGGTAAGGCTGATGCATAATAGACTCACCCTTAATCCCGGCGAGTGGGGCGATGGTTTGCCAGATTTCCTCGGTAATGAATGGCATAAACGGGTGCGTCATTCTCAATGTGGCTTCCAGAACACGTACCAGTGTTCTGCGAGTACCGCGTTTAGCGGCCTCTGAGGCTGTATCACTGGTCAGAACCGGTTTGGATAGCTCAAGGTACCAATCGCAGTAATTATTCCAGATAAACTCATAAATACGCTGAGCGGCATGGTCAAAACGGTAACCGTCGAGTGCTTTAGTAACATCCTGCTCTGTCGCCTGCAATTGAGAAATGATCCAGCGATCTGCGAGACTCAGTTCGACGTCATCGTTATCAATGCCGGTATCGTGTTTTTCGGTATTCATCAACACGTAACGGGCAGCATTCCATAACTTATTGCAGAAGTTTCGATAGCCAGCGATACGATTCATATCAAAATTGATATCACGACCGGTAGAGGCGAGTGAGGCAAAAGTAAAGCGCAGTGCATCAGTACCATGAGCTTCGATGCCATCCGGAAATTCTTTACGCGTAGCCTTTTCAATCTTTTCTGCCAGCTGCGGTTGCATCATGCCGGAAGTGCGTTTTTGCACCAGGGTTTCCAAATCGATACCGTCGATGATATCGATAGGGTCCAGCACGTTGCCTTTGGATTTAGACATCTTATGGCCGTGCGAGTCACGCACCAGACCATGGATGTAGACTTCTTTGAACGGAACATCGTCGAGGAAATGAATGCCCATCATCATCATTCTGGCAACCCAGAAGAAGATAATGTCAAAACCGGTGACCAATACATTGCCCGGGTACCAGGTTTTGATGGCCTCATCGTCTTTCGGCCAGCCTAAGGTAGAGAAAGGCCACAGAGCAGATGAGAACCAGGTGTCGAGCACATCTTCATCTTGTGTTAACGGGACATCTGCAGCGAGATTATTTTCCGTGCGAACAGCGTCTTCATCATGGCCGACATAGACATTGCCCTGTTCGTCATACCACGCTGGAATACGATGTCCCCACCAGAGTTGACGGGAAATACACCAGTCCTGAATATCCCGCATCCAGCTGAAGTACATGTTCTCGTATGTCTTGGGTACAAACTGCACTTTACCGGTTTCCACCGCTTCAATAGCAGGTTTTGCCAGAGTTTTGGCATCGACATACCACTGATCGGTCAGCATGGGTTCAATGACGACACCGCCACGATCGCCATAAGGCACGGTCAGATCATGATCTTTAATTTCTTCAAGCAGGCCAGCCGCTTCAAAGTCAGCAACAATCGCTTTACGGGCGGCAAAGCGTTCCAGTCCGTGATAGCTCCCGGGAATGCTGGCTTCAAGCTCAGTGTTAGTGCTGCCATCCGTGTTAAATACCTGTGGCACATCACGTACGTCACCGTTGAGCGTGAAGATGTTGATCATCGGTAGACCGCAACGTTTGCCCACTTCGTAGTCGTTAAAGTCATGGGCGGGTGTGACCTTGACGGCACCGGTGCCTTTTTCCATATCCGCGTGTTCATCGGCTACGACAGGAATACGACGATTGACCAGTGGCAGAAGAATGTCTTTACCAATCAAGTCTTTGTAGCGTGGATCTTCAGGGTTAACTGCTACACCGGTATCGCCCAGCATGGTTTCGGGACGGGTGGTAGCAACGACAATAAAATCTTGTCCTTCACTGGTTTTTAGGCCATCAGCCAGCGGGTAACGCAGGTGCCACATATGGCCTTTCTTTTCACGATTTTCTACTTCCAGATCGGAAATGGCGGTGTGCAGTTTTGGATCCCAGTTAACCAAACGCTTACCGCGATAGATCAAACCTTCTTTGTGTAGTTTGACAAACACATGTTTGACGGCCTCAGACAGATCATCATCCATGGTAAAGCGGTTACGTGACCAATCTAAAGACGAGCCGAGACGTCGTAACTGACGGGTGATATTACCACCGGATTCTTCTTTCCATTTCCAGATGCGTTTGGTGAAATCTTCACGACCCAATTCATGCCGTGTTTTGCCTTCACCATTGACTTGACGTTCTACCACCATCTGGGTGGCGATACCGGCGTGGTCGGTGCCCACTTGCCAAAGGGTGTTGTGACCTTTCATGCGGTGGTAGCGGATCAGGGCGTCCATGATGGATTCCTGAAAACCGTGACCCATGTGCAGGCTACCGGTGACGTTGGGTGGCGGAATCATGATGCAGTAGGGCTCACCCTCGCCAGAAGGCTTGAAATAGCCGTTCTTTTCCCAGGTTTCGTACCAGTTTGTTTCAATAGCCTGTGGCTGGTAGGTTTTATCCATAACGTCAATTGTCTTCGTAGTAAAGCCGGAATTGTGGGCCGATAGCGCGAAATAGGGCGCGACGGCACTGAATATGCGAATTGAAAGGGCTGAGATTATACATGGGCTGGCGGATGGGATACAGCCGTGGGTGATCCTTCGACAGGCTCAGTGCTCGTTCGCCTTGAGCCTGTCGAAGGGCGTGGCAGGGTCGGTGGCCTCTTCCTTTCTATTCCCTGAAAGCAGGCTTCTGATAGAATGCGGCTTTTAC
>NZ_CBFIHX010000189.1:0-4763 GCF_965662505.1 Pseudomaricurvus sp.
CTTCGATCTTGCTCAGGGCATCGCGCAGTTCAGCACGATCTTCACCGTCGATACGGCGGGAAATACCACCGGCACGAGGGGTGTTTGGCATCAATACCAGGTAGCGACCGGCCAGGCTGATAAAGGTAGTCAGTGCTGCGCCTTTGTTGCCGCGTTCTTCTTTGTCGACCTGTACAACAATTTCCTGGCCTTCTTTCAGGACATCCTTAATGCGGACGCGACCATCAATTTCACCGGGGGATTTACTGAAGTACTGGCGGGAGATTTCTTTGAGGGGGAGGAAGCCGTGACGCTCAGCGCCATAATCGACAAAAGCAGCTTCCAGACTTGGCTCGATGCGAGTGATTTTGCCTTTGTAGATGTTGGCTTTTTTCTGCTCGCGGAGACGGTTTTCAATATCGAGATCATACAGCCATTGGCCGTCGACCAGTGCTACGCGCAACTCTTCGGGTTGAGTTGCATTAATTAACATTCTTTTCATGTGTTACCTGAATGGTTAGCACACAAAGAGAGGGTTTTCCGCTGAAGAGAGTGGGAGATCAGCCTCGCGTTCACCAATCGCTGCCGAGTCAATTATTTGTTTTGAGCATCTGGCTGGCCTCTTATGCGCTGGGCGCATGGGCGGATCAGATGGTCGCCTTAAACAATTACTCTGGCTCGAATAGTCGGCTGTTGGGTAATCAGTTCAATAAACAGTATATATTCAGGCGCAAATTCCGTATTCGGAGGGCGCTATGAGCTATTCTGCTTGTTGGTTTCCGTCACCATGGACTCTGTTTTACTCTGGCTGACTTAAGCCGGAGTCTTGAATGCAGGCGGGTCTGATGTGCAGAGTAGTATAAATTCAGGGCGGTTAGGCCACTGTGTGTAATTACTGCTGCGTATATTTCAGATGCGCCTGCATCCGAATGAGTATCTCTTAATCACGATCTTTTGCGGATGACCCGCTACAATGTGGGCGGTTGTCATCGGACACCCGAGGTTTGGGGCCAAGTTCTGCGGCCTTTTCATCGTCGTTGGTGTCGTTGTCTTGTGGGGCTGACTGGAAGGGGGGTGATATCACCAGGCTTTTCGCATTCCGACTTCCACTATCTAAGCCCTGTCTGTCAGCGGTATTTCCTAGCAACACGCCTTCTTTTGCGGTGTCCGGAAACCTGCCTGTGCAGACTGGTGGACTATAGCAATATTCTCCCAGACCTTCAAATAATGAAGGTATTTGACTGAAGTTAAAGGATTTTTAGGGGATTGGACCATGGAGTTTCGGGTGGAAGTCATGAAAACAGGTATAATGCGCCCATGAAAAAACACACCGAAACTTCGGTCACTAGTGGCCAAACACTCTCGCCTAAAGTCCAGTTTGTCGAAATAGACGACGATCGGGCTGGACAGCGTATCGATAATTTTTTGCTTGGGCAGCTAAAAGGTGTGCCCAAGAGTCTGATTTACCGGATATTGCGAAAAGGCGAGGTTCGGGTCAATAAAGGCAGAATCAAGGCAGAATACAAATTGAAGGCTGGCGATGTGGTCAGGATTCCGCCTGTGCGCATGCCTGACAGTAAGGTTTTGCCTGACGCCAGTGAGCAACTGAAAGAGTTGTTGGCGGGATCGATCCTGTTTGAAAACAAAGGTCTGATTATTCTGAACAAGCCTTCCGGCCTGGCAGTTCATGGTGGTAGCGGCATTAATCTGGGATTGATTGAGGTGCTGCGACAGATGCGCCCCGAGGATCGCCATCTGGAATTGGTGCATCGACTGGACCGTGATACCTCAGGTTGCATCATGATTGCCAAGAAGCGCAGCATGTTGCGCTACCTGCATCAGCAGCTGCGCGAAGGTCACATCCAAAAGTACTATCACGCCCTCGTAGAAGGTCGCTGGCCTAACCGCTGCAAAGAAGTCAGTGCACCGCTGAAAAAGAACGAAGTCAGTAGCGGCGAACGTATCGTCAAGGTGGATCCAGAGGGCAAGCAGTCGTTGACACACTTTAAGGTGTTGCGACGCTACGTGGGCTCTACTCTGGTTGAGGCCAAGCCTATTACTGGCCGAACCCATCAAATTCGGGTACATGCGCAGTATCAGGGACATGGTCTGGTGGGCGACCCCAAGTACGGCAATGACGAATTCAACAAAGAAATGAAGGCCAAGGGGTTTAATCGTCTGTTTCTGCATGCTGCAGCTTTATCGTTGCTATTGCCCGACGAAACCAAAAAGATCCGGGTGGAAGCCCCACTGGACGAGCGGCTTGCCATCCCCTTATCTCAC
The DNA here is from genome assembly GCF_965662505.1 of Pseudomaricurvus sp. Classification (NCBI taxonomy): domain Bacteria; kingdom Pseudomonadati; phylum Pseudomonadota; class Gammaproteobacteria; order Cellvibrionales; family Cellvibrionaceae; genus Pseudomaricurvus; species Pseudomaricurvus sp. The sequence goes on from NZ_CBFIHX010000189.1 coordinate 2,263, forward strand.
TTAACGCCAGCGGATCACGGAAACACGCCTGCAGACTGACCACGCTTGCAAACTGACCCACGTCTACAAACTGACCCACGTCTACAAACTGATATAGAGTATCAATATGTTCTTTATTTTCGATTGGGATGGAACCCTTTGTGACTCAACAGCCAAGATTGTCAGCTGTATGCACCAGGCCGCCAGCGCGCAAGGTCTGCCTTCGCTGACTGACGCAGAGGTGCAGAATATTATTGGTCTCGGTCTGCCGGAGGCGATTCAAACCCTGTATCCAGAGTTGGAGATTGACGGTGTTCAAGCCATGAGAATGGCTTATGCGGACCATTTTATCGCCGCTGACAGCGAGCCTTCGCGCCTGTTTGCCAATTCGGTCAATACGTTGGAGCAATTGCTTAATGCCGGTCATCACATTGCAGTGGCAACAGGGAAGAGCAGGGCGGGATTGGACCGTGTGCTTACCTCGGTAGGCATGGCGGATGTGTTTCACGCTACCCGTTGTTCAGACGAAACAGCGTCCAAACCGCATCCATTAATGCTCCATGAGTTACTGGCCGAACTGAAGGTGCCCGCAGAAGAGGCGGTGATGATTGGCGATACTGAATTTGATATGGAAATGGCACGACGAGCGGACATGCGACGTATCGCTGTGGATTACGGTGCGCACCACATTTCTCGTCTGACGCCTTATGAGCCGGTTCTCTGCGCCTCGGACATCAGCGATATATTAAGTGTCCTCTAATTAGAGCCGGGCTTCTTACCGGCTTTTCTCAATTTTCAATTGTAAATTCAGGCTTTCACGGTTGTTGACGCTCTGTCGATCCACGATGCCGCTGGACTGAGTGTTATTCCCCTGTAGTGTCGAGCCCAGATCAACCCATTGCCCCAGAGGGGCGGTGATGGTTGAGTGATATCCGGCCGTCTTGATGGTGGGGTTACCGTAGCGCCCCTGGTTGTCATCGACAGATTGTTTGCTGGTGGAAATATCCAGTGTGACCCGATCCGTTCCGCTCAGAGTGGGCGTGACATAAAAACCTGTTACCACAGGTTGGTAGCTTTGTTCGACGCTGCTGCCATAGCGATCTTGATAGCGGGTCAGAAGAGGGATTTGTTGTCCGGTTTCGATGTAGGCTGGATAGCCTTCAACCGCACTCAATTGTTGAGTGGTGCCACTGCTGGAGCGGGTGCTGTACTGCTTTACGGTTACCGAGCTGCTGTGGTGTGAGCCGCTGGATTGGATGCGGCCTGAACCTGAGGATATAGAACCTGAAGGCAGGGGTTTTCCATCCAGAGTCTTTCGTCCTACCTGTATCCCGCCTCCTTGTGAGCTGTTGCCCTGATTGTGGTACTGATAACTGCCATCGATTGAACGACCGTTTTGATTGTTTTGCCCCTGTTGTCGGACGCTGATGCGAAACTGCGCCAGAGGTTGATCGAGTTGCTGAATGAGCGACTTCAGTTGCTTCATCTCTGATGGCGTTGCCCGGACAATCAATTGATTGCCGCTGGCTGTGAGTTGAGTATCCGAACCGGCTACGCCCTGTAAGGCGGGCACGATCAGTTCTGCAGGGCGATGTTGAAGCGAAATCACTTCCATCTGGCGGGAATCTGCAAGCGCGCTCGCGGCACACAGAAGCAAGCAGCAAGTGATGAGGGTTCTGGTTGTAGACGTTATGGTACGCACTTTAGCTCCTCGCTATTGATGTCGATATCCCGGCCGGTCGCTGGTTTTTTCAAAGGCAGGATTTCTTTACAGCGAAAGCGGCCGCAATTCCGCGATTTCTGCGCTTTGCCGCTGCCAAAGCAAAGTGAACTCTTCCAGTAACGCTTTGGCTTCCGGCGCTGCATTGGTGTTGCTGAAACCATCAAATTCACCGTCGTGGTGTTGCAGTAACAGTTGACGCTGATCGACGATAACAAATCCCTGGTTTTCGTTTTGCGGTTCTATTTTGAGTTGCCGAATCTTGATCTTGCTGGTCAGTCTTTTTTGCAGGGCTAACAAGGCGTGGTGTTTGCCAAATAACGGTTTGGGGTCTTTGACCAGTATGCGGACTTCCGCTTGACGGTGGGCTCGAACCAGTGCGCTGAGTGCATCACACACTGCTCGGTTTGCAAATAATGAGTGATCGAGCTGCTGGGAAAGTATGTCTACGTAGCGACGACCGCTCGCCAGCATCTGCTGCAGATGTTTCGCAAAGGCCTCAGGGCCGTGGAGCAGGGTGAGCGAATCGCAAACCTCTGAGGGAATCTCCCTGGCTGAAGTCGGGTTGGCCTGAGGGTTGGCTGTCGTATCCGGATTCATGAGGGGCTCCGGTTGTGTTATTGGTGACCTCTAAGCATGCCACGGTTCCCTCGGCGGGTCACGTGGATCGTCAGAAGGCTATGAGTGATTTAACACTTTGCCGTTTATGGATTATTCGTCGTCTTCAGCGGCAAATAACTGTTGGTTGGCCATCAGCAGGTTCACAACCTGTTGATCTGCTTCGGACTGGATGGCGCTTGCG
>NZ_CBFIHX010000190.1:0-4672 GCF_965662505.1 Pseudomaricurvus sp.
AAGGCATTCATGATAAACAGGGTGCGTTCATGCTCTTGCGGGCTCTCATCCGCCATCAATGCCGCAGTTTCCAGAACATAATCCCACTGGAGGTTGCTGATACGGCGCACAACCGAAGCATGATGATCACGACGAACAAATTTACTTTTTTGTCGGATCAATGAAACAGGATTGGCCTCGGTTAATCCTTCCTGCAACAGATAACTGTAAAAGGAAGATAATGCTGTAAATGTCGCCTTTATCGCAGCCTGAGATGCCGTAAAACTCTTAGGATCCGAGGATTTTCCCGCTTTGAAATCGGCCTTGGTGGTATTGACCACAAAGGGTCGCCAGTCAGGATTGATGATTCGGGAACCTTGCTGGCTTTTGAAGCGAGCGACATTCTTGGTACCAATCCAGGCCACCGGCGGCTTAATGCAAAACGCAACAAAATCTTCAATGTGTTCACGCTGCAGCGTAATTACTGATCGCTGCTCGATCCGCCAGGCCCATTGCAGCAATCGCTCCAGTTCCCGGCGATAACTGTTGAATGTTGCCGAGCTGCCGTTGTAACTGTAGAGAAACTTGAGGACGTATTCCAGATCTTGATCGGCGCCGGGCAATGGTTTATCCAGATACGCATGTGCCGAAAAGCTTTGCTGACGAAACGGGTTCTGAATGTATTCGAGCCCGTCAATAATGGGCTCGGGTGGACGGCGCTTGGGATTCATATGACACCTGGATATTGATCAAGATGCCATCATTATACGGCGTTTTGTGATATTTACCATATATCCGATATTACAATATATCGGATATATGGCACTGAAAAACCACACTATCCACATCATATGACGGACCGCCCCAAAATGGCATTGATTGCTATTTGCATTTGCCCTATCATTCTCGAATAATCCAACCAACTCCTCCGGATATTCCATGATCTTTTCTGCACAATCGCAGTCCGACAAATTACGTCTGGCTTCACGGTTACTTGTATCACTTGCTCTATGCCCAGCGATCATTCTCTGTAACACTGCCTCGGCTAACACCAATGAAAGCAGCAGTTCTATAGAAACCATCAGCGTAGTTGGTCAACGCAGCTACTACGATTCCAGCAGCAACGCGGCTGCCAGGGTCGATTTGCCCATTCTCGAAACGCCTCAATCGATTTTTGTGATCAACTCAGAGCTTATTGAAGATCAGCAAGCCTTCCGCTTTGATCAAGTACTACAGAACGATTCCAGTGTGCAGAAAGCCAATAACTTTCTGGGGGCCTACTCCTCTTATCAAATCAGAGGTTTTGAACTATCCAACGGCTCTAACTATTTTCGAGATGGTCGTTCATTCTTTCACTTGGCAGCACCGCCCGTAGAAGTGCTGGAAAAGGTTGAAGTACTCAAGGGCCCCTCCTCTGTATTGTATGGGACTCTGGCTCCCGGTGGGATCATCAATATGACCCCAAAACGTCCTAATCGTGAATTCCATACATCGATCAAGGCCACCGCTGGCAGCAACGACTTCAGCCATTATCACATTGATCACGGCGGCCCCATAACAGATGACGGCGCCGTCCGCTATCGCATTAATGCCGCCTATGAGGATTCCGGATCGTTTCGAAAGTTTGCCGATGGCAGTGATTTCGAAACCGAAAGAACGGTGCTTTCAGCGGCGCTTGAGTGGGATATAAACGATAAAACCGTTCTGCGCTTTAACGGCGACTACACTAATGACAATCGTCCACAGGATATTGGTGTCATCAGTCCCGATGGCACTTTCTCCAGTGTGGACTACGACTTGATTCTCAACCAACCCTGGTCTCAGTACGATTCAGACGTCAGCAACCTGTTTGTTGAAGTCACCCACCAGTTGAACGATGTCATCCAGCTACGTGGTGGTATGAGCTTTCAGGATTATGAACGGGATCGATACGACAACCAGTTTCGTGGCTTGCCCGACGATCTTGGCAACATTAACATTCGCGCGCGCCATCGGATAAACCGCTGGGAATACACCACCTACTTTGCCGACATGATGGCTGAATTTGATACCGGCCCATTGTCACATATGGTATTAGTTGGCATCGACCAAAAGGACGTCGACCGGGACAACAATGAAACTGCGCGCAACGTGATCTTCACCACCAATATTTATGACCCCGAAATTGTTGATGATCCGCACATTGCCACCAGTAAAGATAAAAATATCGGTAAAGATCAATACCGGGGTATCACCGTCCAGGATGTGATCTCCATTGGTGACAAATGGCGCGTCATGCTGGGAGGTCGCTACGATGATATCGAATCCAGCTTCTCTATCGCCGGCACCCCTTCTGAAGGACAACCACAGGCCACCAACTTTACACCTCGTGCCGGCCTTGTTTATCTGCCTACACCAAACTTCTCGGTTTATACGTCTTACAGTGAAAGTTTCGAGCCCAACGCAGCCGTTAGCAGTGGCTATGTCAATGCAGGTCAGGCTCTGGATCCGACCCTCGGAAAGCAACTGGAAGCCGGTATTAAGTGGGAGGCGCTAGGCGGAAAACTGCTCTCATCAGCATCGATTTTCACTATCGAAAGAACCGATGCACCGGTTGAAGATATTCTGGCCAACCGCATCGAGCAGCGAGGCACACAGAAACACGATGGTCTGGACTTTTCGGTCACCGGTCTAGTGAATGACAACATCACCGTACACGGCTCGGCCACTTATCTTGATGCCGAATACACCGTAACAGATGATCCGGATCTGGTCGGCAATACACCTTATGGCGTTCCGGATGTTGCCCTGAGCTTCACCACCGAATACGAATTTTTGCAGGGAAAACTGCAGGGACTATCCCTTCAGGCTAGCGTCTTTTATGAGTCCGAACGGCCCGTAGACGATGCTAACAGTTATGACCTGGACGGCTATACGCGATTTGATGCCGGTATTAAATACGTCTTAACTCGCGGCTCTGGTAACGACATGATATTCAGGCTTTCGGCTATGAACCTGACTGATGAGCAATACTATAAAGCGCGCGGCCCACTGGCGATTAACCCCGAACCTTCGAGGGAAGTTCGCGGCTCTATTGAACTGCAGTTCTAACCCTGATTAATACTCTGGATAACAACGGGTGTGTTCATGTTGTCGGTAGAAAAATGTCAGGAAGGTAGAGCGGCTAATGCCGACTCTGCTACTGAACAACCAGCAGGTAAGCACCCTAGGGACAAACACAGCATCAATAAAAACAACCGTAATAACAACAGTAGCGACACCAAGAAGACCAAGCCCAAGAGCAAAAAACGCAAACTGTTTGATCTGCACTCTTGGGTGGGTTTTCAGCTCATGCTGATTATGGGGATCGTATTGCTCACCGGTACCATCGCCGTTATTAGCAACGAAATCGACTGGCTACTGCAAGAAGATATGCGAGTAACTCCGGATGGGGATAAGGTTTCCTGGGCACAAATGGAAACTGCCATCCATCAAGCTGCACCTAACCATAAACTCACGTCATTCGGCCAGGGTGAAAATGATTACTTTGCCTACCGTGCGCGTCTGTCCAGACCGGATGGCAGCTACTACTATTTGCACATCAATCAGTGGACAGGAGAGTTAACCGGTACGTCTCCGTCTCTCACAGTGCAGCGCTTCTTTCGGGATCTGCATCGCTATCTGTTTATGCCTAAGGTCGTAGGCTTGCCCATTGTCGGTGCGATGGCCATTGCGTTATTAATCTCACTCTATACTGGTTTAAAAACCGCCGGTCGTTTACGCACAGTGGCCTTCAGAATAAGAACGCACAAAGGGTTACGTATCGCCACTGGTGATGCACATCGAGCGGTTGGCGTGTGGGCGATCTGGTTTATCGTATTGATTGCGGTAACTGGAATCTGGTATCTGGCTGAATTTGGCGGGCAGTTGGCGGGCAAACCCTTCGACCCGCCCAGACTGGGGTTACCTCAGCAACTGTTGAATCAAAGGACCGACATAGGAGAGATGATAACGGCGGAGACTATCATCGCCAATACCACACAAGCATTACCTAATTGGGAACCATCGAGAATCCTGTACCCGGAAAATCTCACCCGTCCGATCATCGTCTTTGGCCATGGATCAGATAGACTAGTGCGCCCCAGAGCCAATCGTGTATCACTGGATCCAGTAACTGGTACAGTGATACAAATCGTACGCTCAGACACCAGTGGCTGGCTGGCCTACCTCAACGATCTAGCTGATCCACTGCACTTTGGATCGTTCGGCGGTTTGATCACCAAGATCATTTGGTTTGTCTTTGGCTTGGGCTTGACTGGATTAACCTTTACCGGCGTATGGCTGACTTATCGACGCCTCAACACCTGTGCAATGTCGCGAGCTCAATTACTCACCACGCCGGTTTTGCTGGCTACTGTTGTCGCGGGCTATTTTTATATTGATAAGCACACCAACCATACTAGCAATCATAATGGCGAATATAATAGCAATCAGACTCAGTCGTCGCTGATGCCACAACCTGCTGTAACGTCCAACCCGTTATTATTCACCAACAGTCGGTAATTCAATCATCCCGTAAGCACTTGTCATTCAATGACATCGAATTTGAAATATATTTAAAATGAAACTTTTGTTATCCATAAGGTTACGAAGGTTTACAAAGGTTTTAGGGAGAATTTCGTCGATCACCCTGGATACAAACTACCTTCCAAGC
>NZ_CBFIHX010000191.1:0-4624 GCF_965662505.1 Pseudomaricurvus sp.
GGGCAACGCCCCTTTGAAGCCGACGACCTGCTGGAATGGGTTCACAGCCACATCAGTCGCCAGCCCCCCGCTCCCCATGATATTGCTCGTCACGTGCCAGAGGCACTGTCCGCCATTGTGCTCAAACTGCTGGCCAAGAATCCTGAAGCCCGCTATCAGAGCGCGACGGGCTTGATACATGACCTGGAACACTGTGCCGACCAGATAGCGGCAGGCCAAAACATCGTAGCTTTCACCCCAGGCGAACGCGATGTGATCCAGAAGTTTTTGGTACCGCAGGGTCTTTACGGTCGAGAGCGTGAACTGCAGTCACTGCTGGGCTTGTTCGAAGGCGCAGTGAATGGACGCAATGAGTTTTGCCTGGTGCACGGTTTCTCGGGTGTCGGTAAATCAGCCCTTGTGAATGAAATCGACCGACCATTGGTTCGCGAACGGGGATTTTTGGTTCAAGGTAAATTTGACCAATTTCAACAGGGTGAAGCCTACGCCCCGCTCGCCACCGCATTCCGCGGCCTGGTTCAACAAATTCTGGCGGAACCGGAAGCCTCCCTCTCGAAATGGCAGGAACACTTACAGGAAGCTCTGACGCCCAACGGCCGACTGGTCGTGGATTTGGTACCCGAACTGGAATTGATTATCGGTCCCCAACCGGAAGTCGTCGAACTGCCGCCAGCAAAGGCCCGCAACCGTCTGCACATTGTGTTGACCGCCTTTTTGCGAGTCTTTGCCGGAGAAGGACACCCCGTTGTCCTGTTTCTCGACGATTTGCAATGGAGCGATGCGCCAACTCTGGAATTGTTGCGGCGCTTCGTCACGTCACACGATCTGAGCCACTTGCTGTTAATTGGGGCCTACCGCAGCAATGAAGTGGGAGTCGGTCACCCGCTGCGCCTGCTACTGGACGACCTGCAAACACAACGACAGATCCATCAGCTTCCAATCCGGCCACTGGACCAAGAATCGGTAACTCAACTGGTCGCTGACGCCCTGTATCGTGAGGTGAGCGAAACTCGCCCGTTGAGCGATATGCTCTACTCCAAAGCTAAAGGCAATCCCTTTTTTAGCAATGAGTTGCTGCGCGAACTGAACAAACAAGAGGCCATCGCGTACGACCCCGCCGCGGGTCACTGGAATTGGTCTTTGGACGCTCCCCAGTGGTCTGAAGTCAGCAGTGACGTGGTCGAATTTATGCTCGACAACCTGCGGCGCCTGCAACCGGAGACACAGCGGGTACTGCAACTGGCAGCGTGCATCGGCGGAACTTTCGACCTGCAAACTCTGGCAATTATTCATCAAAAAACCATCGCCGAAACAGCGGCGGCACTGCTGCCTGCGCTAAAGCAACACACCGTACTCCCCCTGCACAACGACTATCGCCTAGTCAGTGATGAACTCGGGGGGGATTACAAACACGACGAGAGCGCACCATCAGCGCCACTCAATCCGAGTTACCGCTTCCAGCATGACCGTGTACACCAGGCAGCCTACGCTCTGATTGATGTCAAACGACAGCAAGAGGTGCACTATTCCGTCGGACGGCTGATGCTTCAACACACTCACGGCGAGTGTCCGGATGAGCGACTTATCGACATAGTCGGCCATCTGAACGAAGGCCGCTCACTGATCAAAACCGACACCGAACAATTGCAGCTGGCTCAATTAAATGTACGCGCAGGAGTGCGTGCCAGACACTCCGCCGCCTACGAAGCCGCTCTGAATTATCTGCGAGTGGCCGCCGAATTATTGCCGGAAAATCCCTGGCAACAAACTCCAACATTGATGCAAACACTGGCGGCAGAAATTCAGCAGTGTACCTATCTGACCGGCCGTACAGACGAAGCGGAGCACTGGATCGAATTGATGCTCAAGTACGCCAGCACAGACCTGGAGCGAGGGGATATTCTCGCCATCCGCACGCGACAGTACGCCACGCTGGGACGGATGGAAGAATCGATTCTGTCAGCCATTCAAGGGCTCAACCTGTTGGGTGTGAAATTCACCGATCAACCCACACAGGCAGACATTGCCGAGGAACGACGGCGGGTATTGAAAAATCTCGGCGAGCGCGACATCGAGGATCTGGTGAACGCCCCCTTGGTAGAAGACCGAGCCACACTGATTGCCATGCGCCTGTTGATGGAAATTTTCGCCGCCGCCTTCCTTTCCGGCAGCGGTAACCTGTTTGCCTATCTGGTGCTGAAATACGTCAATCTCTCCCTGCGTCACGGCAACTGTCCTGAATCTGCTTTCGCTTACGCGGCCTACGGCATGCTGTTATGCGGCGAGCTGGATGAACCCGCACTGGGCTATCAATACGGCAAGGTCGGGCTGGCCATTAACGAGCGCCTCGACGATTTGACTTTGCGGGCGCGGGTGATTTACGTCTACGCCATGTTTGTTCATCACTGGAGTAATCACTGGTCAAGTCTGACCCCGTGGTTCCGCAAAGGTATTGAAGCGGGCTACCAGTCCGGTGACCTGCTCTACCTCGCCTACAGCGCCCAGGACTGCGTGATTTGGGATCCGACTCTGGACCTGGAATCTGCCGAACAACAACATGCCGAACTGCTGGAAATTGTTCGCGAATGCGCTTATCAGGACTCGCTGGATTCGGGCACCCTGTTTTTGCAGCAGCAACGCAATCTGCTCGGCCAGACAAAATCCCCCTTCTCTCTCAGTGACGACGGCTTTGACGAGGAGCAATGTCTTGAAGGTATGCATCAACGGCAGTTTATGACGGGCATTGCCAACTACAACATCTACAGCGCTGAACTGTGCTTGCTGTACGGCAATGATGAACAGGCTCTTAAATATGTGCGCGCTCAGGATCAATTGATTAAGTCCGCCATGTCCCTGCCTCAACTGGTGCGTTTTTACATCGTCGCCTGCCTGACCCTCGCTTCCCGCTACTCTCACATGGATACACAAGAGCAGACCGAAACACGGCAGCGCCTGCAACACGATATAGCACGTATGACACGCTGGGCTGACAACTGTGAGGAGAACTTCCGTCATCTCCAGTATTTAATGCAAGCCGAACTGGACCGACTCGAAGGTCACGATCAGAGTGCACAGAATTATTATGAGGCAGCCATCGAAGCCGCCCAAAAGAATCGGTTCCTGCGCGACGAGGCTACAGCCTGTGAGCGGGCTGCACGCCACCTGCTCGACATGGGACGGCGACGCTCATCCGAAGGCTATCTCCGCGGCGCACACCGCCTCTACGACCGCTGGGGAGCTCAACGCAAAGTGACACAGCTGGAAGAGGAGTTTCCTGTACTGCTTGAGCTGACAGCGGCTACGCGCGCTTCCATCACACAAGGAAACACCAACGCGCTGGATGTGGCCTCAGTGATGAAAGCCTCTCGGGAGATTTCCGGTGAAATCGTCCTCGATAAGCTGCTGAAAAGAACCATGGAGATCCTGCTGGAAAATGCCGGAGGCCAATGGGGCTGTCTTCTGGTACGGCGAGATGGACGCCTATTAATTGAAACGGCCAAACTTCCGGAACAAGACCTGCCAACAGAAAACCTGCCCAACCACACCCTGATAGAGCTGGCCGATGGCGGCAAAGTGCCCATGCCGGTCACCCTTATTAGCCGGGTACTGCATAACGGCGAGGCCGTGGTACTGCACGATGCAGCCAGTGAAAGTCAGTTTGCGCAGGACCCTTACGTCCACCAATACCAGCCCACCTCTTTGCTGTGCGTCCCCATAGGCCGGGATCATTTTGAAGGCGCACTGTATATGGAGAACAACCTGACCAGCGGCGCTTTCACAGAAGACCGCGTCGAAGTCATTCGACTACTGGCAGCCCAAGCGTCTGTGGCGCTGGAAAATGCGCGTCTCTATGAACAGGTACAAGAGTATTCCCGCACTCTGGAGCAAAAGGTCTCCGAGAGAACAGCACGTTTGCAGGAATTGAATCAGGAACTAAAAGGCCTGGCTGAACACGACGGCTTAACCGATGTTGCCAATCGGCGTCATGGTGACAACTATCTGCAACAGGTTTGGGGCCGACTGCGCCGTGAACAGGCCCCCCTGTCAGTGGTCATGCTTGATGTCGATCACTTCAAAGCCTTTAACGATAACTATGGTCACCAGGCGGGAGATGAATGTCTGATAGAGGTCGCCGCCACAGTACAATCGTATCTGCAGCGGCCTGCGGATCTGGTTGCCCGCTACGGCGGTGAAGAATTCATTCTTATTTTGCCCAATACCGACAGTGATGGCGCTGCGCAAGTTGCTGAACACGTCCGAGATCGCGTAGAAACTCTAGCCATCAATCATGGTTTCTCTTCAACCAGAGATGTAGTCACCATCAGCGCCGGCACCGCAAGCATCATCCCCAACACAGACACCGGCGTAGAACAATTATTGCGTCAGGCGGATATCGCCCTATATCGGGCCAAGCAGATGGGACGTAATCGGGTTCATGTGGCGGGGACTCACCTGGACATCATCGAGCCGGTATAACTCAATCTCTGCGGATACACGGTATCTGCATTACCTGGGTAACAACTCCGACAATCAACCGAGCTTGTAAAAATCAAATACGCGCTGGAAGCATCAAACTGCAGAAACAAAAAAACCACCCGAAGGTGGTTTTTATTAACCTCTTTGA
>NZ_CBFIHX010000192.1:0-4614 GCF_965662505.1 Pseudomaricurvus sp.
AAGCTGACGCTGTGCGGTGTGATGGATGCCAGCTCTCCAGCCAGTTGCTTGGCCAGCCGCTCTCTGGGGGTGAGCTGCTTCTCAATGTCGAGCACCTTATATTCTTTCAGTCCGGCTTTTTCGGCCGCTGCGGCGATGGTGTCCTGCAGATTGCCCAGTTCGTCGACTAATCCCAGATCCTTTGCCGCAAGGCCTGTCCAGACACGACCCTGACCCACAGCATTGACTTGAGCCGTGGTAGTTTGGCGGTTTTCAGCCACGATGTGCAAAAAGCGCTGATAGATATTGTTGACGCTTTGTTGCAGTACATTGGCAGCCAGCGGTGACAGGGGGCGATCCATTCTCAGGGCGCCAGCCAGATCGGTGGTGCCGATGCCGTCGGTTGAAATGCCAATTTCAGCCAGGCTTTCTTCCAGTGTCGGGAAGGCGCTGAACACCCCAATGGAACCGGTAATGGTGGTGGGGGTGGCCCAAATTTCGTCGGCACCCATGGCGATCCAGTAGCCGCCGGATGCCGCCACACTGCCCATGGATACCAGCACCGGAATACCCTGCTGACGGGTGATGTCCAGTTCCTGGCGAATCAGTTCGGAGGCGAAAGCACTGCCTCCACCGCTGTCTACCCGCAGAACCAGTGCTTTGATGCTTTTATCTTCACGAGCCTGGCGGATCAATTTGGACAGGGTTTCACCGCCAATGGTGCCTTCAGGTTGTTCTCCGTCCAGAATCATACCCTTTGCGATCAGCAAACCGACCTTGTCGCTGCCGATTGCAGTGGGTTTGGGGATGAAATCGAGATAGTCCTCGAAATCAATGGCTCGATACTCTTCGCTATCCCGCTGTTTACCCACTTTGCTGATCAGGAACTGGTTTTGTTGTCCGTGACTGGCCAGTTGATCCACCAGGTGCATGGCTGCTGCCGTCGCGGCAGTATCGCCACCGTGCTCGGCGAGTCTGTCATCCATGTTGTTAATGAATTCATCGATGTCGCCTTCGGCCAGCTGGCGTTGCTGTTCCACGGTGGAGGTGTAGGTGGCCCACAGTTCGTTCAGCCATTGACTGTTGTGTTCGCGGGAAGCTTCGGACATGTCGTCGCGGACATAAGGCTCTACCGCGTCCTTGTATTCACCAACCCGGAAGATGTGCATTTTCAGGTGCAGCTTATCGAGGGCGGATTTGAAGTAGTTGCGGTAACTGCCGTAGCCGGTAAGGATGAGATTACCCATCGGGTGCATCAATACTTCATCCGCATAGCTGGCCAGGTAGTACTGCTCTTGAGTGTAGTTGTCGCTGATCGCATAGATCGCTTTGCCGCTGTCTTTGAAGCGCTGCAAGGCGGTCCCGATTTCTTCCAGCTTGCTCAGGCCGCCACCCATGAGGTGGTTCAGGTCCAGCACCATGGAGGTGATGCGCTGATCGTCCGCACCGGATTCAATGGCCTTGATGACATCTTTAACCAGAGTTTCGGCTTTTTCGTCACTGGTTTGCTGAAGCAGTTGGGTCACGGGATCAACATAACTGTATTGATCCACCAGAAAGCCGCTGGGAGCTACACGCAAAGCAATCTCGTCCGGCATCTGCTGAGCCTCTTTGGGCAGCAGGGCAACCACAATAATGAGGATGACCAGAAGAATCAGGAGATTGGCGATACTGGTGCGGATCCAGGTGAGAATACTCCAGATAGCGGAAAAAAATCTTCGTATAAATCCGGGCTTTCGAGCGCTCATAGTGCGAAGTCCTTGCAGGTTTTATGATGTTCCAGTACCAGACTCCGACGCCGTTGCTCTTGCCGGAGGTGGTCAGTGTAGTCCGATGTTGTAAACGTAGTCCGATGCTGTCTATGTAGTCCGATGTTGTCTATGTAGTCCGATGCTGTCAGTTTAGATGTTCTGGTGATTGGCTGCCTTTTGCCAGCGGCTGGCCATCATCGCGCTGATAAACAGGATGACGGTTAGCGCTGTCTGCAGATAATCGTTCCAGGCTGCGGTGGGCGACATACTGTTGGTAACACCCACTACAAAGTGGATCAGTATGACAAAGCAAAGCCAGTCGTAACTGCGGGCATGGTTTCTCAGTATGCCGGGAACAAAAATTATCAGGCTTAGGCAGGGCGCGATCAGCAGCGTCCAGTAAATTTTCTCTTCGAGCAAGCTGGTTGCGATGTAGAGAGCAATCAAACCGAACAGTGACGCGAGACTTAGCCCCTTGGAGAGAGCCAGCGGCGGTTGAGTGGTGGTATCGGAAGTGGTCATAAAGAATCCAGAGTCAAAGCCAGTGTGGCTACCCGTTTGCCCAGCGCCGTACAGAGGCGTTTTTCCTCGTCGGTCAGTGGGTTGTCACTTTGAGTTCCTGCAACATGAGAGGCCCCGTAGGGGGTGCCGCCACTGCGGGTTTCCATCAGGTCCGGTTCGCTGTAGGGCAGGCCGACGAGAACCATGCCGTGATGCAACAGCGGGATCATCATCGTCAGCAGCGTGGTTTCCTGGCCGCCGTGCAGGCTGCCTGTCGAAGTAAAAGCTGCTGCGGGTTTGTTGATCAGGTTACCATTCAGCCACAGACTGCTGGTGCTGTCGATAAAGTGCTTCAATGGCGCGGCCATGTTGCCGAAACGGGTTGGACTGCCCAGGACCAGGCCGCTGCACTGCTGCAGGTCTTCAAGAGTGCAATAGACGGCGCCCTCGTCGGGCACTGCCGGGCTGGTTTGCTCGGAGGTGGGCGAGACCGGTGGCACAGTCCGAACGCGGGCTTCTATCCCGGAGACCTGCTCAATGCCTCGTGCGATATCCAGAGCCATCTTTGCTGTGGCTCCGGAGCGGGAGTAATACAGAACCAGGACGTAGGGGGTGCCCGATGCAGCTGCCATATCAGATCAGCTCCAGCACGTTTTCAGGGGGACGGCCCAGTACGGCTTTAGAGCCTTTGACGACGATGGGGCGCTCGATCAGCTTGGGGTATTGGGTCATGGCTTCGAGAAGTGCGTCTTCGCCGAGGGATTTGTCGCTCAGGCCGTTCTCTTTATAGGCGTCTTCGCCCTTGCGCAGCAGCTCGCGAGCGCTGATGCCCAACTTGCTCAGCAGCTCTTGCAGGTCGCTGGCGCTGGGGGGCGTCTCAAGGTAAAGAACCACTTCGGGCTCGACGCCGTTCTCTTCCAACAAGGCCAGAGTCTGGCGAGATTTTGAGCAGCGCGGATTGTGATAAATAGTGACCATTGCACGAAATTCCTTTATGTTCATCTGTCATAATCTTCTATTGTAAACATTACCGGCAGTGAACACTACGCAGTGTCTTGCTGGTCATCTGTCCGGGTTTGTATCGGTTTTATATCGAGTGCCATTTCCTTCAGACTCGGGTTGCTTATAGGTACTATTTGTTAAAAGCTTCTCAGGTATTTGATTAGTAGTTTCTCAGGCATCTAGTTAGTAGTTTCTCAAGCATCTAGTTAGCCGCCTCCCAGGCATCAGTATCCCTTTCAGGTACAGATGCCGTGTAACATTCATCCCGCATTAAAAGGCCGGATCAGTAACACAAATACCGATAACAACGGCATAAGTTCATATAAAAGGGTCAACATGAGTGAAAACAACACCAGTACCGGGTTTCAGCGTCGCAAAAAGATGGCGTGGCAGTTCATTCCCCATCTGATAGAAGAGTATAGGGAGAAGGGGTGCCGCCAGCAGGCCGCCGCACTGACCTATATGACCCTGTTTGCCATCGTTCCAACCATGACGGTGGTGTTTACCATGTTTTCGCTGTTTCCTGCTTTTGATGGTCTGTCTAATCAGCTGCAGGATTTTCTGTTCCGCTATTTGCTGCCGGAGTCGGGGCTGGAGGTTGAGACTCAACTTAAGGAGTTTACTCAGCAGGCACGAAGTCTGACTTTAGCGGGCGTTATTATGCTGGTGGCGACCGCCTATTTAATGATCAAAAATATTGAAGGTACGTTCAATCGTATCTGGGGTGTGGTGGGTGCGCGCCGGGGCCTCAATAATTTTCTGCTGTATTGGGCCATTCTCAGCTTGGGACCTCTTTTGCTGGGGGTTGGCGTTGCGACCAGCACTTACCTGTTGTCGCTGCGCTTTTTTAGCGAGGGCTATGATCCTACCGGGCTGATCCCGTTGCTGTTGGGCTATTTCCCGTGGTTGATGACCACGGCCGCTTTTACACTGCTGTTTGCTGCGGTACCTAACTGTAAAGTGCCGATTAAGAATGCTCTTGTTGGTGGCTTTTTAACGGCTATTTTCTTTGAGTTATTCAAAGTGTTGTTTGGATGGGTTGTTGGGCAAATGTCATTTGCCGCAGTGTACGGTACCTTTGCCATGGTGCCCTTGTTTCTGTTGTGGATTTACATCCTCTGGGTGATTGTATTGTCTGGGGCGGTGGTGGTGTGTGCGCTGACTAATTTTTCCATGTTGCGTGACACCACAACAGCTCGCTACCCAGACTTAATTGCTGCTCTGCTGGCACTGTGGGCGCTGCGTCAGTGTCAGCGAACAGGACGTGTTGCCAATGATGAAGACCTGCTGAATGTGGGTGTAGAAGCTGAGCAGTGGTTGCGAGTTAGAGAGTCGTTGGTACGTCATCGGGTGATTACCCTGACGCAGGAAGATGAATACG
>NZ_CBFIHX010000193.1:0-4564 GCF_965662505.1 Pseudomaricurvus sp.
GTAGTCAATGTTCCATTGCCTGGCATCAACAACAGCTCTGGGATCCTCAAATGACGCCGGAGTGCAATCACTTTGGCATTATCAAAAGGGCGCTCCAGCGCAATCGTTTACGTCTGAATCTCAGCAGCCCTGAGCCTGAAACAGAATCGGAATCCGAAGCCAAGAGCGATCCAGCCGTCAGCGCAGCGGATAAAGAGCTTCTGAGAATGCGGATGGCTCAGGCGATCAAAGAGCAGCGCCTGCGTGTCGCAACACTGCAAGAGCAGCATCGACAAGCCATTGAGGCGCTTCAAAGCGAATCGACAGCAAGTGCACAACAGCACTTACAGCAAATTGCCACACTGAATGAATCTCTGGAGCATTCCCAAGCGCGCTGCGCTGAACTGGAGGCTCTGTCCGAGGGACAGTCTCGTAAAATTAATGGACTGCGGGATTACTTTGAGCACAAGCTTAGCTCTCTGAAGAGTCTGGATGATGCTTCCCTTGAAGCCATGAAAGGCCGCATTGAAGAAGAAAAACAGGCCGAGCTGCTTGAGGCTACCGAATCACTGACTGAGCAGTTGCAAATGCGCGATATTGAAGTCATGTATCGGGACACTCGAATTGCGGGTCTTGAGGATGAGATTGCCCGCCTGCAAAAAGAGAAAGAAGACCTTCTCAACAGCAGTGGCGACAGCCTGCTGGAGCAGCTGCACAAATCCGGAATTAGCTTTGTAACCTTCCAACCTGGTGCCGGACACATGACCCTTCCGGTGAATGATATTGCTCGCTTTATGGCCGATCCTGACGCTTACGCGGCGCAGCGCTGCAAGGTGGATGAGGCCATTTTCCGTCAGTGGCGTGAGCACTATCATCAACCCCGTTGCACTCATAAGGCCATCAACGGCAGTCTCTGTGGCCTCCCTCTGGAGAGGGTTGAACGACCAGCTGAGTTTTTCCCCGGCAGCAGCGATCGCTGTGAAGAGCATTCTGTGGCTCACGCTCAATCGGACCAGGCTGCTTCTGTATAGACCCCTTTGATCGACCTGCAGGGCTTGCCATTGAATCCAAAACGCGTTGGATTTCTAATCCAAACCGCTTTTAACTTCGTTCATCAAACGTCATTGACCTCTAAGAATCGTGATCAGATTGAAACAGACCAACCTTACGACTTCTTTGCTTTCAACTCCATTGGAGTGGGCCAGATCAACCCCTTTGCAAACCGTGCCGTTCAAAACACTTAACCAGCTGGGCATTTCACTGCACATCAAGCGAGAAGATCTTCTGGATCAGCGCCTGTCTGGCAACAAGCTCTATAAACTCTATGAGCATCTTGAGATCGCGCAAGCCACAAAAGCCAGCCAGTTAATCAGTTTCGGAGGTTACTACTCCAATCATCTCCATGCGCTTGCTCACTTGGGGCAGGCTGCCGGAATCGAAACTCTGGGGATGGTTCGAGGGCATGAGCCCAGTCAGTTATCTTATACACTGCAGGACTGCCTATCCCAGGGGATGACACTCCAATTTGTTGGACGTAAGACCTACCAAGCCTTAAAACAGCCAGCGGGCATCGAAGAGCTGCAAAGCGTTCACCCCGGGAGTTACGTCATTCCTGAGGGGGGAGGTGGCAAAGCCGGCATGTTGGGATGCGGGGCTATTATGCAAGCTGTCCGTGAAAAAATGGATCTGTCGAATGCGACTGTCTGTGTGTCTTGCGGCACGGGCACTACACTTTCTGGCCTGCTTTCCAGCTCTAGACAAGAAGAATCTGTGCTGGGGTTTTCGGCATTAAAACTGGGGGATCAGCTGGCCAGCTACAAATCTGGTCTCGAAAAAGACATTATAAGTGGCGATTGTCGCGCAAAGTGGGATATTATTGATGAATTACATTTTGGTGGCTTTGCCAAGACAAAACCTGAGTTGTTTGAATTTATGCGCAGGTTTGAAAAGGAAACCGGGATTTTGCTCGATCCGGTATACACGGCAAAGCTACTTTTCAGCGTAGTCCAGTTAGCTCGGGCAGGGCACTTTCCCTCTGGGCATCAGCTGGTCGTCATCCATACCGGAGGCCTTCAGGGAAGACGTGGGTATAGTGAGCTAAACCAGGATTCAAAGGCATGAAGCACACGTTATCCCAAACCCTGACCACTGACTTGTTTAATATGTTAGTGCCACTGCCAAGTCTCATGCCAGCTCACCCGGTGACTTAATTGACCACCACTATGAAAGTCCGGTGCGCAGAACACTGCCGACGGAAGTGCTCCTATACCAGTCACCTGTTTAGCAGCCCACTAGCCTCGAGCTCTGTCCGCTTTGCTGCCTGGTGCTGGTAGCGTTTTTAGTTGTGCCCTCCGTATTGACAGTCTTGCGAGTCTAAAAAGGCTTAATGCGTTAAAGGGCTGCGACCGGGGTGCCCTGAGCTTGCTTGACCCTTCCTTTGCTCTGAGATTAATACAATCAATTGATATTAATCGCGCAGGAGTAAACAATGGATAAACAAGCAATCACCGATGCGCTGGTAAGCGGTCAAGGGCCTTATTTGGGAAACCATAGCGGAAGTTGTCGGGGTCTGGCTGGAGTCGGCCTGTTTGGGAATGAATAGCTCGCCCGCCTATACCGCCAAGAAAATCACCGACTATCTAGAGCTGGGCGAGGACGTTGCCTAGGAACTTGAGGCCTTTCCTGCCAAGATATGGGACCAGGCCGTACCCTCCGACCCTTGATTTACCGCTTATATGAGGTCGTAGGCGTGATGGCGATGGAATAATGAGCGCAATCGACTTTTCTATGGAAGTAGATAAAATCTAGGCCCCCCGAGGGCGACAGAGCTCTGCTGGCCCTGAACGGTAAGTTTCTGCCCTATAAGATGTGGTAACCAAAATGACTTTCCCCCGGCCTTTCATTGTTAGTTTTTATCTGAGTTTATATTTTATTAGTATCGTTTAATATGCGCGCTTAACCGATTCGGACTATATTAGCGTGGCGGATAAATCATCATTTATAGTGGTGGTTAGTGATTGAATAAGAAAGCAGCGCAGCGAGATGATCTTGTGGACCCAAAAGTCGTCAGACAGGGCTTTTACGATAAAAGCAAACGTAGCATAAAAATCTCTGTAGGTGAGTTACGGGTCGGCATGTACGTGTCGAAGCTCGATCGCGACTGGCTAGAGACGCCTTTTTTAATGCAGGGTTTTCTGCTGGAGTGTCAGGCGGATATCGACACCGTTACCGAGTACTGCGAGCATGTGTGGGTCGATGCCGTCCAGCCTACGTGGGTGCCGCCCGAGGAGCGAAGCTCACTCCCACCCGCTAAAAAACGCACCACTTATACCAATAAAGTATCGGCTCGGGATGAGCACAAGCACGCCGCCGGAGTCTTTCGCGAGGCGCGGCGCTTAACCAAATCTCTGGTGGATGACCTGCGCCTGGGTGGCGTTATTGATACGACCCAGGCCAAAAACACTGTTAAGGCCTGTGTAGACAGCATATTGCGCAATCCCGATGCGCTGCTGTGGATGACCAAGATTCGCACCCAGGACAACTACACCGCCGAGCACTCTTTCAATGTTTGTATTTTGTCTATCGCCTTAGGACGCCATTTGGGCCTTTGCGAGTCCGATTTAGAAAAGATCGGCCTGTGTGGTCTGCTGCACGATGTGGGTAAAATCCGCGTGCCGCCCAAGGTGTTAAACAAACCCGGAAAGTTGGACAAAAAAGAGTGGAATATGATGCGTGCCCACGTGATACATGGGCGCAATCTATTGCTATCAACCCCCGGCATTACCCACGCGGCGGTGGATGTTGCCTACAGCCATCACGAGCGCATGGACGGTGAAGGTTACCCGCGCAAGCTGAAAGCGGCGGGCATTTCTTATTTCTCGCGCATTATCGCAATCGTGGATGCCTACGATGCTATGACCGCCAAGCGTTGCTACGCCCCGGCCATGTCCACCACTAAAGCGCTTAAAATTATCTATAGTGAACGCGGCACTCACTTTGACAGCGAGCTGGCGCTGGCGTTTATTAAAAGCGTGGGGCTCTACCCGCCGGGCAGTATGGTCGAGCTTAAAAACGGCATGGTGGGCCTGGTTTTAGAGGCAAACAGAGAGCGACGCCACCTGCCCAAAGTGATTTTACTTAAGCAGGGAAGTGAGCCCCTAAAACGCGAAAAAATAGTCGATTTGATGCAAATTGAAAATGGCAAATTGGAAGAAGACTACCTGATTCGCGATACGCTACCCGATGGCAGCTTTGGTATTTTTGTGGGCGAGTACCGGGAAAAGGGGCTGATTTTTAAAAATTGATTTATTCGTGGTATTCAATGTTGTTGATGTAGTAGGTCACCTCACCCTCTTTGTTGCGCAGCACCACCTCGTCGTCCACTTGTTTTTTTAACATGGCACGGGCCAACGGCGAGTCCATGCTGATTTTGCCCTCGCTGACATTAAACTCGTCTGGCCCTACAATGCGGGTCGTCATCCATACCGGAGGTCTTCAGGGAAGACTTAGGTATAGTGAGCTAAACCAGGATTCAAAGGCATGAACCACACGTTATCCCAAACTCTGACCACTGACTTGTTTAATA